>JAMWCO010000035.1 GCA_023818785.1 Candidatus Omnitrophota bacterium | reverse complement strand
CCAGCCTTTCGACCGACCAACGGATTAGCAATCCGCCGCACTAGACCTCTATGCGACCCCTCCTTTTTTAATTATTTTACTTTAATTTTTTAATTTAGTAAAATTTTTCATATCACTCAAAAAAATAACCTCTTTAAATTTTATTTGACAAAAATAAAAATATGTGTTGAAATTTAAAATAAAAGGAGGTGAAGAAATGGCAAAGACAAAGAAAGTAGCAAAAAAGGCAAAAAAGACAGCGAAAAAGAGTAAAAAATCTTGTTGCAAGTAAGAAAAATGAGAAGGAAAAAAAGAAAGTTAAGGTGGAGAAGTAAAAGAGCAAATCATAGAAAAAAACCTACAATGGGTTAATTAAAAATTTAAATAAATAAAGAACTTACAGTATCTTCAAGATGTATTCTTTTTATTGCTTCTCCAAGTAATTCTGAAACTGTAAGAATAGTGAAAATAGATGGTAAATTAGAATGTGGAATTGTATCAGTAATTATAACTTCTGAAAATAGTGAATTTTTAAATTTTTCAATAGTATTTTCTGCCAAAACAGCATGTGTACAACTACCATAAACTTGAGTTGCTCCATTTTTAATCAATGCTTGTGCTGCTTCTATCATTGTATTTCCAGTTGAAATTATATCATCAACTATAATTGCTTCACAATTTTTAACATCACCAATAACATGTATCATCTCAACTTTATCTGGTGCATCTCTTCTTTTATCTACAATTGCAAGTTCGGCAGGAAGTCGTTTTGCAAATGCTCTTGCCATTTTTACACTTCCAACATCTGGAGCAACTATAACAGGTTTTTTAAATTTTTTTTCTCTGAGATATTTAATCATTACAGGTGCTGCAAAAAGATGGTCAACTGGAATATCAAAAAAACCCTGTATCTGTGGTGCATGTAAATCCATAGTTAAAATTCTATCTGCTCCTGCTGTTACAAGAATATTTGCGACAAGTTTAGCAGTTATAGGAACTCGTGGCTGGTCTTTTCTATCCTGTCTTGCATAACCATAATAAGGGATTACTGCTGTGATTCTTCTTGGAGATGCTCTCTTTAAAGCATCAAGGATTATAAGTAGTTCCATTAAATTCTCATTTACAGGGGGGCATGTTGATTGAATTATAAAAACATCTTTCCCTCTTATATTTGCTTCAATTTTTACACAAATTTCTCCATCTTTAAACCTATATATGTTTATTGGACTTAATTCCTTATTTAAATATTTAGCAATTTTCTCTGCTAATTGATAATTTGAATTCCCAGAAAAAATTAAGCAACTATCCATTTTTTTATCCCTCCTTTCTTTAAAAACTCTTTTGCCTTTTTTAAATCAGATGGAGTATTTATCCCAATTGTTTCATCTGGGTCATCTGTTGTATATGTTGATATTTTTTTATTTTCTAAATAAAAAATTTTAATTAAGTCAGTAAGATAATATTCATTTTTTATAGGGTCTGGTTTTATTTTTTTTAAAGCAGGGAATAATTCTTTTGAATTAAAAATGTAAACACCCGCATTTACTTCTTTTATTAATTTTTGTTCTTCATTTGCATTTAATTCTTCAACTATTCCAATAACATTTCCTTTATCATTTCTCAAAACCCTTCCAAGACCCATTGGATTATCTAAAATTGCTGTTAAAAAACTACAAGTATTGCCATTTTCTCTATGTATTCTAATAAGATTTTTTATTGTTTTTTCTGAAATAAAGGGTGTATCCCCATTTAAAACAACTATATCTCCATTAAAATCTCTTAAAATATTTTCTGAACATAAAACAGCATCTCCTGTCCCTTTCAATTCTTTCTGCTCTACATATTCAACATTTTCTTCCTTAAGTTCTTTAAAAATTTCTTCCTTTTTAAATCCAACTACTACAATTATTTTAAATGGATTAAACTTTTTTACTGTTTCAAGAAGATATTTAAGAATTGGTTTTCCGAGGATTTTTTTTACTGTTTTTTGATTCTCCCCACCAAGTCGTTTACCCATTCCAGCAGCAAGTATAACAAATACTAAATTTTCACAATTCCCCATTTTTCAATTCATCTGCCCGGCAAGGACTCGAACCTTGATCCTCGGCTCCAAAGGCCGGTGTGTTACCATTTACACTACCGGGCAAATCTTCTTATAATTAATTATTGTTGTTCAGGATAATTTTTGCTTATACCTTTTTTTACTTTCTCATATTCTTCAAGAACTTTCTTCTGGATATATTCTCTAAAGTCAGTTTTTATAGGATGAGCAAGGTCTCTATGTTGTTGAGAAGGAGAAAGTCTTTGATTTATAGGATTTAATGATGTCCCACAAGAACCACAAAATTTGTGAGTTATAGGGTTTTTAAATCCACATCTTGAACATGCTCTCTGCATTTTTTTACTTGGCATAGCCACAAATAAGCCCTTTTTCCCCTCTATAACTCTGATATCTCTTATTACAAAAGCGTCATCAAAAGTTATAGAAGCATATGCTCTTAATCTACTATTTGGTCTTTCAACAAGAGAAATTCTGGTTTCAGTAATTTCCATCTTTTCCTCCTTTTACATGCAAAAATTTATACTTTCTACTACTAATTTCTTCCAATTATCCAAAGAAATTCTCTTTTCTATACTTTCAACTTCCTCCTTCTCTTTAAATACCGAAAATAAAACACCTCCGCTTCCACTAACAAAAAACTTCCGATTTGTTATTTTCTCTACCTCATCTTTCACCTCCCTTACTTTCTTTTCTATTTCAAAACATATATTTTCAAGACGATTAAAAATTTTTTTCTCTACCATATATATGTTGCCTTTCTTTATTTCTTCAATTAAAATTCTAACCTTTAGATCACAATCTGTCAAATCTCCATATTCTCCAATTTTGTCTAACTTATCATAAACATCTTTTGTGCTTATTGAAAAATTTGGTATTAAAATTAGATAATAAAGTTTAAAATCATCGCATGGAATAACTTTTTCTCCATAATTATAAATTATACATCTTTTTCTATAAAGAAATAAAGGAACATCTGAACCAATCTCTTTTGCTATATTAACCATTTCATCCATTCTCAAACCAAAATTAAAAGTCTCATTAAGAACCAATAAAAGATTCCCTGCATCAGAACTTCCCCCTCCAAGTCCAGTTCCTGGTGGTATATTTTTTTTTACTATTACCTCAACTTCAAAATTGAAAATTTTTTTTAAAATAAAAATTAATTTGCTAACTGTATTATCTTTCGGGATTTCCCATTTTGAGATAAATTTTATTTCTGTTTTTTTTGATGGTTTTAAATATATATAGTCATAAAAGGAAACGATATCTACTAATGAGAATAAAGGGTGAAGCGAATTTTCTCTTTTCCCAATCTCTAAAAAAAGATTAATCTTCGCAGGTGCTTTTATTTTCAACATTATCTTTCATCTTCTTCGCAACTTTAACTAATGATGGTCTAATTACTCTATCATTATAAATATATCCACTTTTTTCTTCTTCTATTATTATACCTTCTTCTACCTCATCTGTCTCTATAAATCCAACACCTTCATGTAATTTAGGGTCAAATTTTTCTCCAATCGCATTTATCTTTTTCACCCCTAAACCTTCAAGTAATTTTGTAAATTCTTTTTTTAAAAGTTCAAATCCCTTTTTAATAATCTCTATTGAAGGTGCTTTATCTATCTGTTTTAATACATTTTCAAAAATTTCATCAAAGGGAATAAGTTGTAAAATTAAATTTTCATTTCCATATTTCAATATATCTTTTTTTTCTTTTTCAACTCTTTTTCTATAATTTTCAAATTCAGCCAAAGTGCGTAAATATTTATCCTTCAATTCTTCTATTTTATTATTTAATTCTTCTTTTTCTTTTTCAAATTCTTTTGCTTTTTTGGATAGTTCTCTTAAATTTTTTAAATCAGTTTCTTTTATAAAATAAATTCTCTCTTTTTTCATTTTATAAACCCCATTCTCCATGGAGGCCAATAAATAAAGAGTGCTTTACCTATTAAATATTTTTTTGGGACAAACCCCCAATATCTACTATCTTTACTATTAAAACTATTATCTCCAAGAACATAGTATGAGTTTGGTGGAACTTCTACCTCTTTTTCAACACCATATTCACCATCACTAAAATAATATCTGCAACTTATTTCTGGCTCATTAACTTCTTTCCCATTTATATATATTTTACCTTCCTTTATCATAACTTTTTCACCTGGAAGTCCTATCAATCTTTTAACAAAATCTCTTTTTGGTTCTTCAGGATATTTAAAAATAATAACTTCTCCTCTTTTTGGTTCCCTTATTTTATATATTATATTATTTGAAAGGAGTCTATCACCAACTTTTAATGTTGGAACCATAGAAGTACTTGGGATTTTGAAATTTCCAATAAAAAATGTTCTTATAAATAAGGCAATAATAAAAGCCCATAATAATGACTTAAACCAGTTAAATGTTTCTTTTTTTATGTCTCTCTTTTTTTCCATTTTAAAAAATTTATTTTACCTTTTTTCTATTTTGTTATCAACTCTATTTTATATTTATAATTTTATGCATCTGGATTCTTAAATACCAGTTTTCTTTTGGATTTTCTTTTAAAAATTTAACTATGATTCTTGAAATTTTTTTACTATTGTTTACAGGCTGTAAAATAATAGGTTTTTTAATTCTTTTATCAATGAAATTTAAATCATCCTTTTCTGTTATTACATACTTAAACTCATTTGCAACTTTTATAAATCTTTCATCATAACCATATTTATGATACTTTCTACCTTCTTTTTTTGGGCTTACAGTTATCCAATCAAATTTTATATCTTTCCATATAGTTCCATTTGTTTCAACAGATACCCAAAAATTCTTTTTTTTAAAAAATTTGAAAAGATATAAAATTTCTTGTAAATATGGTTCTCCACCTGTAAAGCAAACTCTTTTATAATTAAACTTTTCAACTCTTTTTAAAATTTCATCTTCTTTAAATTCCTTCCCTTGAGCCCATGCATATTTTGTATCACAGAAAGAGCACTTTAAATTACAACCAGAAAATCTTATAAAAATAACTGGAATACCTTGGAGTAAACCCTCCCCACAGATTGAACAAAAAATCTCTGTTATTTTATAAATCATTAAATAATCTGTTTTGCTACTTTTCTTATCACATCTATAATTTTTGAAATTTCATTATCTGTCATAATTGTTTTTATTTCAATTGATACCATTTTATCAAGAATCTCTCTACTTTTTGGAAAATCACCACCTACTATTTCAATATTTGCTATAAAATGCCAGTAATTTAATATTGCAGGATTAACACAATTCTCTCTCATTTTCTCTTTAAATTTCTCTGCTTTTTCTTTTGTTTGTAAATAGAATGTTAAAAATGTTGCAATATCTCCTTCTGGATCTGGTATTTCTCTAAACTCTATCCCATTTATATCTTTTATTCCTTCTTTTATTTTCTTCTTATTTTCTTTTTGCATTTTAATTATTTCAGGTAATTTTTTAAGTTGAACAATTCCAAGTGCACCTTGAATTTCATTCATCCTAAAATTAAATCCTTCCCTCATTCTTTTTTCTTCTCCTCTTGATAAATTTGGTAAATGTGGATGTCCATGGTCATGATAATATTCTGCCTGTTTATAAATTTCTTCATCATCAGTTACAATCATACCACCTTCTCCAGTTGTCATAACCTTAACATAATCAAATGAAAAACAACCAATATCTCCAAAAGTTCCAAGTTTTTTACCTTTATAACTTGCTCCAGTACTTTGACAATTATCCTCTATTACTTTCAAATTTCTGCTTTTTGCCAATTTTATTACCTCATCTATTTTCCCTGAACAACCCATCATATTAACTGGTATAATAGCAACTGTATTTTTTGTTATCTTCCTTTCAATATCTTGGATATCAATATTTAATGATTTATCAATTTCACATAATACAGGTTTAAATCCACTTTCTTTAATCGCTTCAACTGTTGCAACAAAAGTAAAAGATTGAGTTATTATTTCTTTCCCTTTTGGTAAATTCAAACTTTCAATTGCTATCTTTAAAGCAGAAGAACCAGAAGATACCCCAAGAGCATATCTTGAACCAATATATTTTTTAAACTCATCTTCAAATTCCTTAACCTTATAAATTCCTTCCCTTTCTTTATCAAAACCATATCTAAATAGTACCTTTCTTTTTAAAACATCAACTACCTCTTTAATTTCTTCATCTCCAAAAACTTCTCTTCCTGCCATTTTCTCCTCCTATTTTATAAAATTTAATACCAATTGTCTATTTTAATTTTTTATAACTTTATGTCAAATTTCACCTGTCATATAAAAAATTTGACTATTTTTGAAAAATCAATGAAAATATTTATAAATAGGGGTAAATATGAAAATATGGAGTAGAATTGTAGGGGTTATTTATATTTTATTAGGTATATTTTTCTTATTCTGTCTTTTATCTTTCTTTTCAAATGAAAATTTATGTGAGAATTTTTTAAATTTTATAAAAAATAATTCTTATAAAGTAGGAATTTTTTCAACTGTTATTTTAATAATAGGGATAGTTTGGATAGTCAATTGGATTGATTATCTTTACAAAACAAAAGTAGTATCTTTTGATAATCCTGTAGGGAAAGTAAAAATATCTTTAAAAGCAATAGAGGATTCTATAACAGCAACTATAGTAAGACAGATAGAAGGAATAAAAACAATTAAAGTTAAAACATTTGTTACATCAAAAGGGCTTGAAACAAAAATAAATTTAAAACTTTTTTCAAATTTAAACATTCCAGATGTTTGTAGTAACATTCAAGAATTAACAAAAAACTATTTGCAGGATACTATTGGAGTTGAAAGAATATCAAATATAGAAATTTATGTTTCAAACATTATAGGAGAAGTTGAGAAAATAAAGGATGAGAAAACAGAAGAAACTTGAATTTTTAAGGGGAGAAATCAAAAGCCATATTGAACTTTTAAATTCTGTTTTTGATTCTTCTTTTTTAGAAAAATTGATAAAAATTTCTGACTTAATTGTAAAGAGTATAAAAAGGGGTAATAAAGTTCTTCTTTGTGGTAATGGGGGGAGTGCTGCTGACTGTCAACATTTTTCAGGAGAAATGATTAATAGGTTTAAAAAAGAGAGAAAACCTCTTCCTTTTATTTCTTTAACAACTGATACATCTGTTATAACAAGCATAGGAAATGATTATAAATTTGAAGATATATTTTCAAAACAAGTTTTAGCACTTGGTAGAAGGAATGATATTTTAATCTGTTTTTCAACTTCTGGAGAATCAAAAAATGTAATAGAAGCAGCAAAAAAGGCAAAAGGGATTAAAATGACTATAATCTCTTTAACAGGTAAAATACCAAATACTCTTGAAAAATTTTCTGATTTTAATATATCTGTCCCCTCAACTCATACTGAGAAAGTTCAACAGATCCATCTAATTATATATCACCTTCTTTGTTATCTTATAGAAGAAGAATTTTAAAAATGTCTAAAATAAAAAGTTTTTCAGAAATAAAAAAAATTTCAGAAAAATTAAAAAAAGAAGGGAAAATTATTGTTTTTACAAATGGATGTTTTGATATTATACACCCAGGTCATATAAAACTTTTAAAAAAAGCAAAATCTCTTGGAGATGTTCTTATAGTTGGTTTAAATAAAGATAAATCAGTTAAAAAACTAAAAGGAGAAAAAAGACCTATAATAGATGAAAAAGGAAGAGTTGAAATTTTATCTTCTTTAGAAATGGTTGATTATGTTGTTTTATTTGGAGATAGGACACCTAAAAGATTGATAAAAGAAATTTTACCAGATTATATTGTTAAAGGAGGAGATTATAAAAAACAAGAGGTTGTTGGAAAAGATATAGTTGAAAAATATGGAGGGAAAGTTGTTATAATACCTCTTTATAAGAAATACTCAACAACAAATTTGATAAAAAAAATAAAATGAAAGAAATTTTTAAAATAATTGATGCTAATTTTAATAGAACAAGAGAAGGTTTAAGAGTGATTGAAGAGGCATTAAGATTTATTTATAAAGATGAGAGAGTTTTAAAAGAGATAAGGAATATAAGGCATAATTTTTCTAAAAAGATTCTTGAATTTTTCCCTTCTGAAAAACTTAAGATTTCAAGAGATATAAGAGAAGATAAAGGTAAAGACCTTAATAGGATAGAAAAAGTTGATTTAAAGAAATTGGTTGAGACAAATTTTTTAAGAATAGAAGAATCATTGAGAACCCTTGAAGAATATTCAAAAGTTGTAAAACCAGAAGTTTCTATTTTTTTTCATGATATAAGATTTAAAATATATGAGATTGAAAAATATCTTATAAATAGACTTATAAGAAAAAAAATAAAAATTCCTGCTGTTTATATAATATTAAACTTAAAAGAGGATAAAGAAAATTTTTTGAAATTTGCAGAAAATGTGATAAAAGGGGAACCAGATATAATCCAATTAAGATATAAGGGAGAAAATATAAAATTTTTTTTAAAAATTGCGAAAGAATTGAAAAAAATAATTCCTTATGAGATAATATATTTAATTAATGATAGAATAGATATTTCTTTTTTATGTGAAAGTGATGGAGTTCATATAGGGAAAAATGATTTTGATATAGAAGATGCAAGAAAAATTCTTTCTGATAAAATTATAGGGGTTTCAACAAGTGGAATAGAAGATTTAAAAAATATAAAAGGTAAAGATATTGATTATATTGCAGTTGGTTCTCTTTTTAAGTCAAAAACAAAACCAGAAAAAAAACCTATAGGAGTTGAAATTTTAAAAGAAATGAGAAAATATATCTCTATACCTATTATAGGGATAGGAGGTATAAATATAGAAAATGCAAAAAAAGTTATAGAAAGTGGTGGTGATGGAATAGCAGTTATAAGTGTTGTAGAGGATTCAAAAAGACCTGATGAAATAATAAAAAAATTAAAGGAGGAAGTATATAAAGGATGGAAGAAAAGGAGAAAAGAAATAATTTAAATTTTTTGAAGGGGTTGGTCTTTTGGATTATAATAGGGATTTTTATTATTGCTCTTACAAAATTTTCTGAAATTGAAAGTAAAAAAATAAATTTAATTTATAGCGATTTTATAAATGAAGTAAAAAAGGGGAATATAGAAGGAACTTTAACAATTAAAAAGGGTGTAATTTATGGACAACTTAAAGATGGTAGAAGATTTTATACATATATTGGACAAGACCCAGATTTAAATAAAATCTTAATTGAAAATAATATTTCTTTTAAATATGAGCCAGGTGGTTGGATTATAGAAGTAATACCATATATTGTTCCTGCTTTAATTTTCTTTATTCTTTTCTGGATGGTTATAAGGCAGGCAAATCTTGAAAGAAATAAAGTAATGTCATTTACCAGAAGTACTCCAATTATTCCAAGTCATAAAAATAGAGTTACTTTTCAAGATGTTGCTGGTTGTGAAGAAGCGAAAGAAGAATTGAAGGAAATAATAGAATTTTTAAAGAATCCAAAAAAATTTCAGAAACTTGGCGGTAAAATTCCAAAAGGAGTTCTCTTAATTGGGCCTCCTGGAACAGGGAAAACACTTCTTGCAAAAGCAGTGGCAGGAGAAGCAAATGTTCCTTTTTTAAGTATGAGTGGTTCTGATTTTGTTGAAATGTTTGTTGGAGTAGGTGCAGCAAGAGTAAGAGATTTGTTTAGGCAAGCAAAAAGACTTGCACCATGTATTGTTTTTATAGATGAAATAGATGCTGTTGGAAGACAAAGGTTTGCAGGTCTTGGGGGTGGCCATGATGAAAGAGAGCAAACACTAAATCAACTTCTTGTTGAAATGGATGGATTTCAAACAGATGAAGGTATAATTGTTATGGCTGCAACAAATAGACCAGATGTTTTAGACCCTGCTTTAACAAGACCTGGAAGATTTGATAGAACAGTAGTTGTTACTCTTCCAGATGTTAAAGCAAGAGAAAAAATTTTAAAAGTTCATACAAGAAATAAACCACTTGATACTTCTGTAGACCTTACAACAATAGCAAGAGCAACTCCAGGACTTTCTGGAGCAGACCTTGCAAATATAGTAAATGAGGCTGCACTTCTTGCTGCAAGAAAAGGAAAAGAAAAAATTGATATGGCAGATTTTGAAGAAGCAAAAGATAAAGTTCTAATGGGAGTTGAAAGGAGAAGTTTATATGTAAGTGAAGAAGAAAGAAAAATTATTGCATATCATGAAGCAGGCCATACCCTTGTTCAGAAAAGTTTACCAGAGGTCTATCCTGTTCATAAAGTAACCATAATTCCAAGGGGTCAGGCACTTGGTATAACCCATGTTCTTCCAGATAAAGATAGATTTCTTGAAAGTGATACATATTATAAAAATTCGCTTACTGCACTTTTGGCAGGAAGAGCAACAGAAGAGATTGTCTTTGGTAAAAAATTCACAGGTAGTGAGAATGATTTAAGAATTGCAACTGAAATTGCGAGGAAAATGGTATGTGAATGGGGGATGAGTAAAAATTTAGGTCCTGTAAGTTTTCGTCAGCATGAGGCAGTTTTTCTTGGAAGAGACCTTGTTCAACAAAGAGAACATAGTGAAGAAACATCAAGAGAAATTGATAAAGAAATAAGAAGTATACTTGAAGATGCAGAAAAACAAGCAAAAGAAATGATAATAAAAAATAGAGATAAACTTGATTTACTTGCAAATGCTTTGCTTGAAAAAGAAACATTAACATCAGATGAAATAGATGAAATACTTGGGATTAAAAAAGGGGAGAAAAATGGACATAAAGAAAATAGAGAAGGGAATGGAGTTAATAATTGAAGGTTTAGGTAAAAATGTTGATAAGAAAAAACTAAAAGATACACCAAAAAGAGTTGCTAAAATGTATTCTGAGATTTTTAGTGGAATAGATATTGACCCTAAAAGAGTTATTGGGAAGGTATTTAAAGAAGAATATAATGAACTTGTTCTTGTAAAAGATATAAATTTTTACTCTATTTGTGAACACCATTTTTTACCATTTTTTGGGAAAGTTCATGTTGCATATTTACCAGATGGGAATAATGTGGTAGGAATAAGTAAAATAGCACGACTTGTTGATGTTCTATCAAAAAGGCCTCAACTCCAAGAAAGAATGACAAATCAGATAGTAGATGTAATTATGAATGTTTTAACTCCACAAGGAGCAATGGCAATTATTGAAGCGGAACATATGTGCATGATGATGAGAGGGATAAAAAAACCAGGAACAAAAATAGTAACAAGTGCTATGAGAGGTATATTTTTAAGGGATTTAAGAACAAGAACAGAAGCATTATATTTAATCTCTCCTTCCATTCATATTTAATAAACTCATTTTAAAAATGGTGAAAGCAATAAAACTATACCAACTATCATTAAAATAATTCCAAAAACAGCAATAATATCAGACCTTGATTCTTTTTCATAAGTTAATCTTGGTCTAAATGTTAAGAAAATGCCAGAAATTAATAATATAAATCCAATCAGACCGAAGAATAAATAAGTTTCTCTCATTATTCTCCTTTTTGTTTAAGTTAATTTTCCTAAAAGAGCATTTTTTACAATCTTTTCAG
>JAMWCO010000034.1 GCA_023818785.1 Candidatus Omnitrophota bacterium | reverse complement strand
AATTTCTGGTTATCAAATATTTCCATTACCTGTTTATGAAGCAATTAAAAAAGCAGCACCTGATGCTGAAATAATAAAAAGTGATGAGATAATTGATAATTTAAGAATAATAAAAAGTGAGATAGAATTGAAAATTATGAAAAGAGCATTTGAAATATCAGAAATTGCTTTACAGAAGACAATAGAAAGAATAAATCCTGATATGACAGAATTAGAAGTTGTTGGAATAATTGAAAAAGAACTTTATGAAAATGGTGCAGAATATGAAGGACATCCTCAATATGTTCTTTCTGGAAAAAATTCAACCCATGCAATAGGAAGACCAAAATATGAAAAGATTGGTAAAAATAAGTTAATTCAGTTAAATATAGGAGCAAGAGTGAGTGGTTATTCTTCAAGTGTTGGAAGACCTATCTGTATTGGAAAATTTAAATCAGAGGATAAAAAACTTGTTCAGAAAGGACTTGATATGCATTTAAAAACAATTGAATGGATTAAATCAGGAATAAAAGCAAATGAAATTGTTAAAAAATTTTATGAATATGGAGAAAAAATTGGGGTAAAGAAAAATATACTTTATGGACCATGTCATGGAATAGGTATGATGGAAGTTGAAAAACCCTGGATGGAATTAACATCAGAATATTACCTTGAAGAAAATATGACATTTCAAGTAGATACATTTCTATATTCAGAAGATATTGGATTAAGATGGGAAGATGGAATAATTGTTAAAAAATATGGTGTTGAACTATTATCAGATAAATTAATGAAAATAATTGAAATATGAGATATGAATATATGTTTCCTGAGCAAATAAAAGAAGCAGTTAAGAAAAATATTCCTGTTGTTTTACCTGTTGGAGTTATTGAATATCATAGTGAACATTTATGTTTAGGAGTTGATACTCTACTTGTTTTAAAAGCACTTGAAGAAATTGAAAAAGAAATAGAAATCATAGTTTTGCCTCCATTTTTTTATGGATGTGCAAGTTATGCAGTTGAAAGTCCTGAAGAAAAAGGAACAATACATATAAAACCAGAGGTGATTTATAATTTTGCTAAAAATTTATTTGAAAATTTATTAAGGATTGGTTTTAGAAATATTTATGTAATTATTCATCATCAAACTGAAAATTTTGTATCTGGAATGCCAACAGACCTTTCTTTTAAACTTGCTGCAAGAGAAGTTATTTTTGAATTTCTTGAAAGAAAATATGGAGAAGGATGGTGGGGAAAAGAAGAATCAAAAAATTATTATAATCAACATAAAAAAGGAATTGACCCATTTAGTTGGATAAAAATATTACCATTTATGGACAAAGAAACGCAGAAAAAATATCCAATTGACCATGCTGGAAAACAAGAAACATCTTTAATGATGACTTTCTGTCCAGAAGGTGTTGATATGAAAAGATTTAAAGAGGAGAAGTGGTATTCAAGAGAAGCAAAAAAAGCAAGCAAAGATTATGGAGAAAAAGCAAAAAAGGAGATTGTTGAAAAATTGAAGAAATTACTGAGGAGAGAAAATGTTTGAAATAAAAATAATAAGGTCTCCTTTTGGAGATTTTTATAATAGAGAGATAGAGGATTGTAATAAAAGTTATCCTGACTGGTATCTAAAAGAAATTAACCAACAAAACTTCAATGGTATATGGCTACATTCTATTTTGAGAGATATAATTAAAAGTAATATTTTTCCAGAATTTGGTAAAAAAGAGAAAGAGCAAATATATCAATTAAATAAACTTGTTGAAAGATGTGATAAATTTGGTATAAAAGTATTTCTTTATTTATGTGAACCAAGAGGATTTAAAGAAGATGACCCTTTCTGGATAAAAAATTTTGATGTTAAAGGCCAAATTTGTGATTTTGGGAAGTTATGGGGAAGACATTATGCATTATGTTCCTCAACAGAAAAGGTTAAAAATTTTTTATATGAAAGTAGTTATAATCTTTTTAAAAAAGTTAAAGGTCTTGGTGGTGCTTTCTTAATTACTGCAAGTGAATTTCATACTCATTGTTATTCACATTTTCCAAAACATATTCATTTAGTAAAACATTTCAGAGAAATGGTTGATTGGACAAAATTAGGCTTTTATTGTAAAAGATGTGAAAAAAGACAACCATATGAAGTTGTTTGTGAAATAATAAAGTTGATAAGGGATGGGATAAAGGATGCAAATTCAAAAGCAGAAATAATTGCATGGGACTGGAGTTGGAGTATAATTGAACCAGAACCACAGGAAAATTTAATAAAGAATTTGCCGAAAGATGTTATTTTGATGAGTGATTTTGAAAGAGGTGGATATAAATTTTTTAATAATAAAAGATATATTATTGATGAGTATTCTTTAAGTTATATAGGACCAAGTCCAAGATTTAAAAGGCATTTTTATATTGCAAAAAAATATGGACATAAAGTAATGGCAAAACTTCAATTTTCAACAACACACGAATTTGTGACAGTTCCTTATATTCCTGTAATTTTTAATGTTGCAGAAAAAATAGAAAAATTGAAAAAAATTGGTGGAGACGGATTTTTATATTGTTGGATATTTGGAGGAGGAATAAATGTAGTAAGTAAACTTACTGGGATTATGTCAAATGAAAATATAAGTAAATATAAAGCAATAAAAAGAGTTGTAAAAGAAGAATTTGGAGAGAAAACTTCAGATTATGTAGTAAAAGCATGGGAAAATTTTTCAGAAAGTTTTAAAAATTACCCATTCTCAATACCTTTTATTTACAATGGTCCTATAAATTATGCAGTAGTTTATCCTTTTAATATAAATGCAGAAAAAGTAGATTTAATCTCTTCGTGGCTTCCTTTACCAAGGGATAAAAAAGGTTATCTTAAAGTTGGAGATAATCTTGAAACATGGATTGGTGAACTTAAACCAAAATTTTATATAAGTCAACTTAAAAAAACTGCAAGGGAATGGAAAAAAGGGATTGAAATTTTAGAAAAAGGTATCAAAATAGAAGAAAATGAAAGGTTACAAAAAGAAATAGATATCGCAAGACATATTTATTTTTCTTTTAAAAGTACTTCTAACATAATTGAATTTTATTTAAGTTTAAGAAATTATAAGAAAAATAAAGGGAAAAAATGGGTAAAAAAAATATTAAAAATTTTAAAAGAAGAACTTGAAATTACAGAAAAAGATAAAAAAATCTGGATGAGAAATAAGGAATTCGGTTATCATCCAGAGGCATTTGAAAATTTTATAAAAGAAAAAGATTTTAATTATAAAATAGGAATTTTAAAGAATCAGATAGAAATTTTAAAAAAATTAAATAGAAGAAATAATTTTTAGCCAGACCTGTCTTGTTCTTGGACCATCAAATTCACAGAGATAAATTCCTTGCCATGTTCCAAGTTGTAAAGAGTTATTTTCAATAAAAACAGTTAGAGAATGACCAATTATACTTGATTTTATATGAGAATCTGCATTCCCTTCTGTATGAGAATAGTTACCATTTTCAGGAATAAGTTGTGAAAGTTTCTCAATTATATCTTTTCTAACAGATGGGTCTGCATTTTCATTTATAGTTAATCCACATGTTGTATGAGGAACAAAGATAAAACAAAGACCACTTTTTATATTTTTATTTTTTACAATTTGCTCTATCTGATTTGTAATTTCAATAAAATCAATCCTTTTTCTTGTTTGAATATCTATTTTTTCCATCTTTTTATTCTTCCTTATAGAAAGCACTATATGCTTCAAATGTTGAGTAAATATCTGCCTTACTTGTTAATTCAAAAGGAGCATGCATTGATAAAACACCTGTTCCACAATCAATCGTATCTATGTTATATCTTGCAAAATAAGAAGCAACTGTTCCTCCACCGCCAAGTTCAAGTCTTCCAATCTCTCCTGGTTGCCAAAGAACATTATTTTTATCAAATATCTTTCTTATATAAGCAATATATTCTCCAACAGGTTCAGTGCTTCCACCTTTCCCTTTCCCACCTGTAATTTTTGTTAGAACTACTCCACAACCAATTTTTGCTGTATTTTTAGGTTCATAGGCATCTTTATAATTTGGGTCTAAAAGTGTATTAACATCAGCAGAAATTGCTTTTGAATTTTCAAATAATTTTTTAAGGTCTGTTATTGAATAACCACTTTTTTCAATAACCTCCTCTATAAAATATTCAAAGAATGAAGATGAGGCACTTGTTGTACCACGACTTCCTATTTCTTCTTGATCAACAAGTAAACAAAAATTATTATTTTCTAATTCTAAATTTTTCAAAAAAGATGTAAATGAAGTATATGCACAAACTCTATCATCCTGTCCATAAGAGAGAACTAAACTTTTATCAAGACCAGAATCCTTTGCCTTTCCTGCTGGAACAAGTTCAATTTCACTGCTTATAAAATCATCTTCCTCTATTCCATAAAAATCTTTTAAAATTTTCAAAATATTTGATTTAACTTTTTCTTTCTCTTTTTCTTTATCAGGAATTGTTCCAACAAAAACATTTAAATTTTCTCCTGGAAATCCTTCTTCTATTGTCTTTTTCATCTGTTCCTTTGCAAGATGTGGTAGTAAATCTGTAATTGTAAAAACAGGCTCATTTTCATTTTCTCCTATTTCAATTTCTTTAAATGTCCCATCTTTTAAAAATATTACTCCATGAATAGAAAGAGGGATTGTAAGCCATTGATATTTTTTAATCCCTCCATAATAGTATGTTTTAAATAAAGCAATGCTTTCGTCTTCATATAAAGGACTTGTTTTTAAATCAATTCTTGGACAATCTATATGAGAAACTATGAATTTACATCCCTCAACTAATTTTTTATTTCCAATAACTCCAAGTATAACTTCTCTACCCTTATTTATTTTATAAAATCTATCCCCTTTTTTTAAACTTTTAAATTCACTTAAATTTTTAAATCCATATTTTTCTGCTTCTAAAACTACACTTTTTACAAATTTTCTTACTGTTTTATTTTTAGATAAAAAATTTTTATATTCCTCTGCATAACTGAAAGCATCCTTTATCTTATTTTCATCCCATATTTCCCATCCTGTCTTTCTTTCCATTTTATCTCCTCCATAATAAAGAAAAAATTATTGTTAAGATTATACTGATTAAAATACTTGAAACAAGAGGAAAATAAAAAACAAAATTCTCTCTCTTTATAAAAATGTCCCCTGGTAATTTCCCAATTGGAAACTTAATACCTTTGTAAAGAATATAACCTATAGTAATAAATAAAACACCCAATATAATAAGAACTTTTCCAAAATATCTTTCCATATATTTAATTATATCATCAAAAATTGGTTAAATCAACTCATTTTTTAAATATGTATTGACAGAAACTTATATTTTTGTAAAATCCTAAATAGAAATTATTTTCATTTAGAAAGGAGAAAAATGATTCAATATAAAAAAATTCTTAAAGAAAATAGATTAAAAATCACACCAAAAAGAAAAGGTATTATAAATTATTTTTTGAAAAATAATAAATATGCTACTCCTTTTGAAGTTTGGCAATATATGAAAAATAATTTTAAAAAGATTGGACTTCCAACTATATATAGAAATCTTGCTAATTTTGAGAGAATTGGTATTTTGACAAAAATAGAAGGAACGGGAAATAGATTTTATTATGGACTATGTAAATTAAAAAATAAAAAACATCATCATCATGTTGTTTGTATTTTGTGCCATAAAGTAATTGATTTTGATATTTGTATTTTTGATAAGATTAAAGAAGATATAGAAAATAAGACAAATTTTACAATTACAGAACATCAATTTTTTTTAAAAGGAATGTGTAAAAATTGTAAGGGAGGTAAAGTATGAAAAGAATTAGATCTATTTGGATTTCACTTTCTCATCATCTCCCTTTTTCTGTTTTATCTGTTACTTTTGGACTTGTTTTTACTGGAATTTTAACTTTCTTTACTAATATTTTAAATATAGAAAATCCTGGTAAATATTTTGAAGAACTTTTTCATATTTTTCATCCATCTCATATGCTTTTCTCAGCCCTTGCTACAACTACAATGTTCTGGAAACATGATAGAAATTTTCTAAAAGCATTTCTTATAGGTATTATTGGTTCTGCAGGTATATGTGGTATAAGTGATATTTTTATACCATATATTTCTGGTTTTTTACTTGGAACAAAAATGGAACTCCATATATGCATTATTCAACATCCTCAAATTGTATTGCCTTTTTTATTATTTGGTGTTTTTATGGGTTATGTTGCACCTGAAACACTTGAAAAATCAGAAGGAGTTATTTTTTCACATTCTTTACATGTATTTGTGAGTGCAACTGCCTCAATCTTTTATTTAATAAGTTTTGGTTTAACTGAATGGATTCATCAAATTGGCGCTATTTTTATTTATATGATTTTGGCTGTAATAATTCCTTGCTGTACAAGTGATATTATATTTCCTTTACTTTTTGTTTCAGATACTAAAAGAGATTTTGAGAAATTTCATTGATTATAAAAGGCCTGGGCCGGATTTGAACCGGCGAATAGCGGTTTTGCAGACCGCTGCCTTCCCGCTTGGCTACCAGGCCATATCAAAATTATACCTTATATAGACATCTTCTGTATAATATCAAAATATTCAATTTTTGGAGTTTTAGTTTTACTAACAACATCAGAAAGTGGAATGTAAACTATATTATCTCCTTTTATACCAACCATATATCCATATCTACCTTCAATTAAAAGTTTTACTGCTTCAACTCCAAAGATTGTTGCAAGTTTTCTCGTTAAATATGTTGGTTTCCCACCCCTTTGAATATATCCAAGAACTGTATATTTAATTTCTCTTTCAGGCAATTTTTCACTCAATTTTTTTGCTAAATCTTCTGCTTTTCCTGCTCCTTCAGCAAGAACAATTATACAACTTTTTTTTCCTCTTTTCTCTTCCTCTTTAATCTCTTCAACTAATTTGTCTATATCAAATTTTACTTCTGGAATTATTACAATTTCTGCACCACATACAATTCCCACTTCAAGTGCAAGATTACCAGATTCTCTCCCCATTACTTCAATTATAAATGTTCTCTCATGACTTGTTGCTGTATCTCTTATCTTATCTATTGCATCTATTGCTGTATTTACTGCTGTATCAAAACCAATTGTATAATCAGTTCCATAAATGTCATTATCAATTGAAGCAGGAATATGGACAACTGGGAAATTGAATTCAGAATATAAAAGGTAAGCACCTTTTGCAGAACCTTCTCCACCAATTGTTATAAGTCCTTCAATATTTTCTTCTTTTAAATTTTTGTAAGAAATTTCTCTAATTTCTCTATTTTTAAATTCATAAAACCTTTTTGTCTTTAAAATTGTCCCTCCTTGATTTATTATTCCACTTACACTTCTTGAACTTAAAAGAAGAAACTTTTTTTCATAAAGACCTTTAAATCCATCATAAATACCAATAATTTCAATCTTGTTATAAATAGCAGTTCGCACAACACTCCTTATCGCACAGTTCATTCCCGGAGCATCACCACCTGTAGTTGCCAGAGCAATCTTTTTCATTTTTAATAACCAAAATCACCTTTAAGTCCTGGTTTAATCTCTCTTGATTCTCTAATTAAAGATTTTGCTTCATCACTCATCCATTCAAACTTATACCACCAAGGCCTTGACATAATTTTTGTAATTATTCTTATTTGTCTTATTCTCGGAATTGCTATTTTAACAAATGATTTTTCAAGTGTATCCCAATCCTTTGTTTCAGAGTCTGTAAATGCTTCTTTGAAATATGCTCTTCCACACATAGGTCCTGCAACAATATCACTTACAACACCATATTGAATAGAATATTGTTCAAAATCAACTGCTGCACTTAAAAGAAGAAGTGGTCTTGGTGATATTTTTTCCATTTCAATAGTAACATCTCTAACAACTTGGGGAGAACATACTTTTACTACTTTCCCATCTTCTTCTACCCATAAAACTGGGACTTGTGTTTTATAGAAATGACCATATGGAGAAAAATCCTTTGCTATTTTTATTAATGCATCTGGTAATTTCTTTGCCTTTTGAAGTTTTGTTTCTCCAGGTAAATCAGCAAGTAATGTTTCATTATATAATGGTTTTTTAAGTTTTTTACATCTTTCAAATACATCGCTTAACCATTTTATGTTTTTTTCCCAACTTTCTTTATGGTCTGGATTTAAATAAACAAGTGTTTTAAATGCATCAACTTTATCAGCAATTTCCTCTGGTTCAATTGCAAGTCGTGCCACTTTCCCAAGACCATTATCAAGTTCTTCTGGTTTTGTATGTTCAAGACGGCCAATAAGAAGTATATCAGAACCAAGTGCTTCTTTAAAACCAGGTGTTAAAATAGCAAGATGATTAAATAAAGCAGCAGTAACTTTACCTCTTAAATGTCTTGCAAATCTTTTACAAACTTCTTTTACATCTTCATCATTTGCTTCTCTTTTTTCTCCTATATGTTTTAAAAAAGCATTTGAAAGTTTAAGATATGAACTATGCTGATCAGATGCAAATACATCCATAACCCCATCTGGTGCAAATTTTGCAAGAATTTTAAAGATACTTTCATCTACTTCTAAACCATCTTTATACTTTGCATAAATCATAAATGACCTCCTTTTATTTAAATCTACTTTTAAGTTCTTTTATTTTTTCTTTCAAATTTTTATCCTTTATAGATAAAATTTCACCTGCTAAAATTGCTGAATTTTTAATGCCTGCTTTCCCAAAAGACATACATGCTACAGGAACTCCCTCTGGCATTTGTACTATTGAAAAAACTATATCAGTAGTAACCATTTCTTTAGTTGGTAAAGGAACTCCTATTACAGGTATAATAGTCCTTGAAGCAATAATCCCTGGTAAATATGTAGGAATACTTGCACAGACAATTATAATATCTATCCCATTTCTTTCTACATTTTCTATATATTCATCTATTGGATTGAGTGAATCCATACCAGATAAAATATTTACTTCATATAAAATACCTAATTCATCTAATATTTTTTTAATCTCTTCTACATATTTTAAATCTTCTTCATTATCAACTATAATTCCTATTTTTGCCATATTTTTTTCATCCTATCTATTGCTTTTTTTATCTTTTCTTCGTCTATTGTTAAAGAAAATCTTACATAACCTTCACCTGATGGACCAAAACCTACTCCTGGAGTTGAAACTATTTTACCATTTTCAAGTAAAAAATCAACAAATTCAACAGAACTTTTATTAACTTTTACCCAGAAATAAAATGTACCTTTTGGTAATTTGAAATTAAATCCTAATTCTTTTAAACCAGAAGCAAAAATATCTCTTCTTTTTTTATAAATACTCCTCATTTTTTCTACTGACTCTTGAGAACCTTTTAATGCTTCAATTCCTGCATATTGGATTGCTTCAAATGTTCCTGAATCAATATTTTCTTTAATTTTTGCAAGAGCATTAACTAAAAATGAATTGCCACAAGCCCATCCTACTCTCCATCCTGTCATATTATATGTTTTTGAGAGTGAATTGAATTCTATAGTAACATCTTTTGCACCATCAATTGAAAAAATGTTAATTGGTTTTTCTTCAAAATATATTTCTGAATAAGCAGCATCATAAGCAAGAATAATATTATTTTTTTTACAGAAATTTATCACATCTTTTAAGAAATCTTTATTTGCAAAACTTCCAGTTGGATTATTGGGATAATTCAAATATATTATTTTTGTTTTTTTAATAATTTCTTCTGGTATTTTCCCTAAATCAGGTAAAAAATCATTTTCTTCTTTTAAAGGTAAAAAATAACTCTTTCCACCTGCAATTAGAGTTCCTATATTATATACAGGATATCCTGGTTCAGGTACAAGAGAAATATCTCCTTGATTTATAAAACATAGAGGGAAATGGGCAATTCCTTCTTTAGAACCAATCAAAACGCATATTTCACTTTCAGGGTCAATATCAACATCATAATTTTTTTTATAAAAATCTGAAATTGCTTTTCTAAATTCTTTTGTTCCTTTCCCAAATGGATATTTATGAAACTTTGGATTTTCAACTCCTTTTTTCATCGCAATAATTATATTTTCTGGTGTTGGCAAATCAGGGTCTCCTACTCCAAAATCAATAACATCTTCTCCTTTTGTAATCAATTCTTTTTTCTTTCTATCAATTTCTACAAAAAGATAAGGTGGTATCTTTTTTAATCTATTACTTATTTCAAACATAAGTTTCTCCTTACTAAATAAATTATTTTATCTTAAATTGATAAATAATTCAAAAATTATTTTTTTCTTTTTAAATTATGTTATAATTTAACAAGGAGGGGAAAATGCCTGTAATTTATTGGGATAGAATAGAAGGACTTTATTGTAAATGTACCAAGGGAGATATTGCGATTTTTAAAATTTTAGAAAACTGTATAAAATGTATTTGGTGTGGAAATGAGATTAAATGTATACCACCTATTGAATTTGTATGGAAGGAAAAATGTGAAAACTGTGAAGGGAAAATTTCTACTTTTATCATTGACTCTGCTGGTAATAAAGTATGTTCAAGATGTGGTAGTTTTAAATAAATTTAAAAAGATGTTTTCAAGTTCATAGATTAAAATTGCAATAGAAATTATACTTGCTGTTTCAACTTTTAAGATTCTTTTTCCAAGTGAAGTTGTAAAATAACCACTTTCTTTTGCTAATTCTATTTCTTTTTCATCAAATCCACCTTCAGGTCCTATAAAAACATTTATTTTTTTATTATAAATTTTTTCTCTGTTCAGATATTTTATTATCTTCTTTATATTCATCTCTCTTTCTCCTTCCCAAAATAATATACCAAAATCTTTTTTCTCTTTTATGCAATCTTCAAATCTTAAAGGTTTTGAAATTTCAGGGACAAATACTCTTCCAGAAACTTTTGAACTTTCTTCTGCAATTTTCTTCCATCTCTTAATCTTATTTTCTATTTTATCTTCAGAAATTTTTACAATAACTCTTTTACTTATCACAGGAACAATTTTTTTTACACCAAGTTGTGTTGTTTCTCTAATTATAAAATCAAACTTTTCACCCTTTGGAATACATTGAAATAGTTGAATGTTAAAAGGCAATTCAGGATTATAAACCTCTTTTTCTTCTAAAATTCCTGCCAAAATCTCTGTCCTCTTTATATTCTCAATATTTATTTTATACTCTTTTCCACTTCCATCAAAACCTATAAAAACATCTCCTTCTTTCATTCTTAATACATTTTTTAAATAATGGAATGTTTCTCCTTTTATATAAAATCTATCTTTTAATTTTAAACAATCATTACCAAGGTAAACTCTTCTCATTTCAAATTTTCAATTACATATTTAAAAACTTCTGTTGATCTATTATTAAAAATTAAGTCAGAAAAATTGAAATAACTTTTCTCCAGATTTATCTCAACTATTTTTGCTCCATTTTCTTTTGCTATGTAAGGTAATTTACAAGCAGGTCTAACAATTCCTGAAGTTCCTATTATAATAAATAAATCTGCTTTTTTACATTCTTTTTCTGCTTTTTCATATTCATCCTCTGGTAACAGTTCTCCAAAAAAAACAATTTCAGGCC
>JAMWCO010000033.1 GCA_023818785.1 Candidatus Omnitrophota bacterium | reverse complement strand
AGTCCGCAGAAGAATGTTTGAAAAGCTGGATTAGTCAAGCATTTAAAAGTTCTTTAACTCCCTTTATTGAATTAGCATATAAATTTACAGAAAAGATGCGATATATTCTTAACTGGTTCCGGAAAAAGATTAGTTCTGCAATCTCTGAAGGATTTAATAACAAAATTAAAAGATTGAAAAAATGGCTTATGGTTATAAAGATATAAATTATTTCAGATTAAAAATTCATCAACATTGTGGTCTTTTAAATCCTAGATTAAATACTTAAAAAACCACATAAAATACGAAAGACCCTAAAAATTTTTCTATAAACCTATTCTCTTTGGTATTTTTATATAGTAGTCAGATTTTCAATCAATCTTTCAATTATTTCTTCTTCTGGAAAACTACCTACAATTTTACCTTTTTTAAATAAGGCCCATTTTTTATTACCACCTGCAATCCCAATATCTGCTTGTTTTGCTTCTCCTGGTCCATTTACAGAACAACCCATAACTGCTATTTTCAATTTTTTTATTTCAGGATACTTGGTTTCAATTTTTTTAATCTCTTTTTTTACCTTTTCAAGTATCTGATTTAAATTTACCTTCATTCTTCCACATGTAGGGCAAGATATTATCTCTGGTTCAAAAAATCTTAAATTGAGTGCCTGTAAGATTGATTTTGCAACTTTTATTTCTTCTTCTGGTGGCATAGTTAATGAAACTCTTATTGTATCTCCTATCCCTTCATTTAATAAAATCCCAATCCCTAAAATTGATTTACTAATTCCAAGATATCCGCTGCCTGCTTCTGTTATTCCAAGATGTAATGGATAGTCAAAAATCTCTGATATTTCTCTATATGCTTTTATTGTCTCTCTAACAAATGGTGTTTTTAAAGAAATAACAATTGAGAAAAAATCATTGTCATGAAAAAATTTAATTGTATCTTTTGCTGAATTAATTAAAGAATAAACTAATTCACCCTTCAATTTTACAGAACCAGAATTTAAACCTATCCTTATTGGAACATTATATTCCTTTGCCACTTTTATTATCTCTTTCAGATATTTTTTTTCAATATTACCTGGGTTTATCCTTATTTTATCTATTCCTTTTTCAATTGAGATTTTTGCTAATTTCCAATTATAATGAATATCTGCAACAAATGGTATTGAAAATTCTTTTTTTAAGGTAGGTATTACATCTGTATCCTTTTCATTTAAGATAGAAAATCTTATTATCTCAGCACCTTCTTTTATCATATTTTTAATTTGCTTTTTTAAAACTGGGAAATTTGATGTAAGGACTTTTGTCATACCTTGAATAATAACAGGATTTCCTCCCCCTATTAAAAGATTACCTATTCTAATTACTCTTGTTTTATTCATTTAAATCTTATTTTATTTGATTCAAAAATCCTACCCATATCTTGATAAGTTATATAAATTGCAAAAAGAATAAGAGAAATGGCACCAATATTCTGAATTATTTGTAATGTCTTATAACTTGGCCTTTTTTTCCTTATCCTTTCAATCAAAAGACCAAAAATATGACCACCATCAAGTAAAGGATAAGGGATAAGATTTATTATACCAAGATTTATACTTAATATGGCCATAAATTGAAGATATACAGAAAATCCTACTTTCCATACTTTGATTGCTATTTCTGAAATTCCAACAGGCCCTGTGAAATGCTTAATAGAAAGTTTTCTTTGAAATAGAAGTTTAAAACCTATCAATGTAGTAGAACAAATATTATAAAATTCTTTAAAACTTTTAACAACTGCAATATGAAATGGATATTTTTCCAATTTTTCTTTTGGCAAAATCCCTATTATATATTCTGTCTCTTTTTTTCCATTTACTTCTACTTGATAAGGTGCTGATTTAATATTAAATACTAAAATTCTATTTTCTCTTTTGATTTTAATATTAACTGGTTTTTCTTTATATTTTTTTGTAAAATCTTTAATTTTTAAAGTAACATCAATCCATGTTCTACATCTTTCTCCATTTACTTCAATAATTTCATCTCCTATCTTTAAACCACTTTTTTCAGCAGGAAAACCTTTTACAAACTCGCCTATCTTTGTTCCATCATAATTTAAAGTTCCTATCATAAATACAGGAATTAAAAGGAAAAAGCCAAAAATCAAATTATTCATAGAGCCTGCAAACAAAATTTTACTTCTTATTCCAGGACTTTTGCCCATATATTCCCAATCTTCAAATTTCTCTTTATCAATTTCTTCTCCTGCAAGTTTAACATATCCACCAAAAGGAATAATTGAAATTATATAAGTTGTATCTCCTTTTTTCTTGGAAAAAATCTTAGGACCAAAACCAATTGCAAATTTCTCAACTTTTACGCCATTCCTTTTTGCAACTATAAAATGGCCAAATTCATGAATTGTTATTAAAAGAGAGAAAAGTATTATTAATGCAAATATTGAACTTATCATTTTTCTTCTCCGATTATTTTCTCAACTTCTCTTCTTGCCCAATTGTGATAATAAAATATATCTTCTATATTTAACTTACTTTTATATGGGTGCTGTTCAATAACTTTTTCAATCATATTTATAATATTATAAAACTTTATCCTTTTTTCTAAAAAAAATTCAACTATCCTCTCATTTGCTCCATTTAAAACAACAGGATATGATCCCTTTTTCCTTATTGCCTCTTTTGCTAAATTTAACCACTTTGATTTTTGATTAACTTTTTTGAAATTTAAATGTTCTATTTTCCCAAAATCAATTTTATTTAATTTTATATCAACTCTATCAGGATAATTCAAAACATAATTTATTGGGAATTTCATATCTGGTAGAAAACTAACACATTTAATAGTTCCATCTATAAATTCAACCATACCATGAATTATTGCTTCTGGATGAATTATAACATCTATCTGTTCTTCACTTAATGAAAAAAGGTAATGTGCCTCTATAATTTCAAATGCTTTATTCATCATAGTTGCTGAATCAATTGTTATCTTTTTACCCATTTTCCATATAGGATGATTAAGTGCTTCTTTGAGATTTAAACTCCTTTTCTTTTTTTTATATAATGGTCCTCCAGATGCAGTAAGATATATTTTTTTTATATTTTTATTTTCATTTTTAAAAATTTGAAATATTGCGTTGTGTTCACTATCAATAGGTAAAATTTCAAAATTATATTCTTTTTTCAATTCTTCAATTATCTGACCCCCTGAAACAAGTATTTCCTTTGTAGCAAGAGCAATAGTTTTTCTATTTTTTATACAATCAATAAATGCTGGTAATGTATTTATTCCTGGAATTGCAAAAATAAAAATATCTCCTTCTTTTAAATTAACTATCTCAATAAGACCTTCTTTGCCATAAAAAAATTTTATTTTTTTAAATTTTCTTACAAAATCATCATCTTTTTCTTCTATGTAAACATATCTTGGATTAAATTCTTCAATTTGTTTTAAGAGTAAATTTTTATTTTTTTTACAGGCAAGGCATAAAACATTAAATTTATCTCTCTGCCTTCTTATGACTTCAAGTGTATTCTTTCCAATAGTTCCCGTAGAACCCAAAATAACAACATTTTTCATTTTACACTACCAAACTTCCTTTTCCTTTTCTGATAATCAATCAATGCTTTCAAAAATTCATCTTCATTAAAATCAGGCCATAAAACCTTACTAAAATAGAATTCTGAATATGCACATTGCCATAATAAAAAATTACTTATTCTTTTTTCTCCACTTGTCCTTATTATTAAATCAGGCTCTGGAATGTCTGGAAGATAAAGAAATTCTTTAATTAAATCTTCTTTTATATCTTCCTCTTTATAACCTTTCTTTATTATTTCTTTAAAAGCATCTATAATTTCTGCCCTCCCACCATAATTTATAGCAAAGATTAAATTTAGTCCAGTATTTTTTTCTGTTAATTTCTCAACATAATCCATAATTTCATATAAATTTTTTGGTAATTGCCATTTCCTTCCAGAAAATCTAACCCTTACATTATTTTTATTTAAATTTTCTCCTTCTTTTCTTAAATTCTCTTCCATTAAAGAAAAAAGAAATTCAATCTCTTCTTTTGGCCTTTTCCAGTTCTCTGTAGAAAATGAAAATAATGATAGATACTTTATACCATACTTAACTGCTAATTTAACCACCCTTCTTACTGCTTCAATCCCTTCTTTATGACCTAAAATCCTTGGTAAATTTCTTTTTTCAGCCCATCTACCATTACCATCCATTATAATACCTATATGGACTGGAACTATTTTAAGTTTTTCCATTTTTCACAATTCAAATTTTTCTCCAAAATATACACTCCTTGATTGAGGATTGTTTAAAATTTCTTCAGGACTCCCTTCTATTAAAATCTCTCCTTCATAAATTAAATATGCTCTATCTGTTATCTTTAATGTTTCTCTTACATTATGGTCTGTTAAAAGAATTCCAATATTCTCATTTTTCAATTTTATAATTATCTCTTGAATTTCACTTATTGTTTTTGGGTCAATCCCTGTAAATGGTTCATCAAGTAGAAAAAAATTGGGAAAAAGTGCTAAACTTCTTGCTATCTCTAACCTTCTTTTCTCACCACCAGATAGATTCCCTGCAATTTTGTCTTTTAAATGATAAATTTCAAGTTTTTTTAACATTTCATCTATTATTTCCTTCCTTTCTTCTATATCCTTATAATAATCCTCAAGAACTATCTCAAAATTTTCTTCAACAGTTAACTTTTTAAATATTGAAATTTCCTGTGGTAAATAACCTATGCCTTCTCTTGCCCTTTTCCAAGTAGGTAAAAAAGTAATATCTTTTTCATTTATAGTTATATTCCCTGAATCTGGTTGAATAAAACCCATAATTATTTCAAAAGTAGTTGTCTTTCCTGCACCATTTGGTCCTAAAAGTCCAACTATTTCCCCTTTTTTTACATTTATAGAAATATTTTTCAAAACAACTTTATTTTTAAAAGATTTTTTTATATTTTTTATTTCAAGCATTTTTAAAGTAAAGTATTGTATTCATCTGGTTTTTTAATTCCAAGATGTTTATAAGCAAGTTCTGTAGCAACTCTTCCTTGAGATGTCTTTTTTATAAACCCTTTTCTTACAAGAAAACTTTCATAAACTTCCTCTATAGTATTTACTTCTTCTCCAACTGCAATTGATAAACTCTTTACTCCAACAGGTCCACCATTAAATTTTGTGATTATAACTTCAAGTATTTTTTTATCCATTTCATCAAGTCCTTCTTCATCAACATCCATCTTATTTAAAGCAATAATAGCAATCTCTTTATCAATAATTCCTCCCCCTTTTACTTCTGCATAATCCCTTACCCTTCTCAATAACCTATTTGCAACTCTTGGTGTCCCTCTTGCTCTTTTTGATATTTCTTCTGCACCTTCTTCTGTTATTTTTATATTAAGTATTCTGGCAGACCTTTTTATTATTTCTTTCAATTCTTCTGTTGAATAATAATCAAGACGATGTAAGATACCAAACCTATTCCTTAATGGAGATGTTAAAAGTCCTATCCTTGTTGTAGCACCACATAAAGTAAATGGTTTTAAAGGAATTTTAACACTCCTTGCTTTAGGTCCTTCTCCAATAACTATATCTATTGAAAACTCCTCCATTGCACTATAAAGAAATTCCTCAACATTTCTTGGAAGACGATGTATCTCATCTATAAATAAAACATCTCCTTCTTCAAGATTTGTAATAATACCAGCCAAATCTCCAACTTTTTCAATTACAGGGCCTGAAGTTGCTTTAATATTTACTCCCATTTCATTTGCTATTATATAAGCAAGTGTTGTTTTCCCTATTCCAGGAGGTCCATAAAATAAAACATGGTCAAGAACTTCTTTTCTATTTTTTGCTGCAGAAATAAATACTTTTAAATTCTCTTTAACTTTATCCTGTCCTATAAACTCATCAAATCTTTTAGGTCTTACAGCATTTTCGTATTTTAAATCTTCACTTTTTATTTCAGGGGAAGTCATTCTTTCGTTCATGATAATCTCCTCAATGCTTCTTTTATCAAATTTTCAAGTGTAATATTGTTTTTTTTCTCTTTTATAATATCCATTAAAATTCCAGATACATCTTTCCTTTTATAACCTAAAACTATAAGTGCCTCAGTTGCATTAATTAAAAGTTCTCTCTCTTTATAATTATCAACCAAAATAGGTATTTTTTCAACTTTTTGTTTTAACTCAACAATCATCCTTTCTGCAGTTTTTTTACCAATCCCAGGGACATTTTTAAACACGGATACATCTTCAGAAACAATTCCTTGATATATCTCTTCAATTGTTAAACCAGAAAGAATCCTTAAAGCAACCTTAGGACCAATCCCTGGGACAGTAATAAGAAGTAAAAATAATTCTCTTTCTTCTTTATCTCTAAACCCATAAAGATTTATTCTCTCTTCTGAAACTTGTTGATATACATAAAGAAATGTCTCCTGTCCTTCTTCAAGTTTTTCTGATGTTTGAATAGATACTTCAACAAAATATCCTATTCCATTATTTTCAATCACAATATATGTTGGCGTCTTTAAAAAAATCTTACCTTTTATAAAATATAGCATCTTCTTTTAATTTAAAAATTGTTGATATAGCAGAAGCAACTGCATCTGTTTCTTCAAAACTTTTAAATGAATGGAAATTTGTAAGGTTTTCAACCATAAATTTTACTTGCTCTTTTGTTGCTTGTCCTTTGCCTGTGACCATCTTTTTTATTTCACTTGGTGGAATTAGATAAAATTTAATATTGTAAGAAATTGATTTACAAATAATCCCTCCTATTATAATCCCAATTTTAAGTGCAATCTGAACATTTTTTGCTACATATATCTCTTCTATTGAAACAAAATCAGGATTATATTTTTCTATAAGCAATTCATAGTTTTTAAGTATATATTTAATTTTATCCTCATAGTTTAATTTAAAAGGTGGGTAAATTGTTCCTACATCTATAACTTTAAAATTCTCCTCAATTATTCCGTATCCTAATTTATTAATTCCCGGGTCAATTCCTATTCCTCTCACTTAAAGTTTACTTTGATATTTTTTCAATAATCTCATCTGAAATATCAAAATTTGCATAAACATTTTGAACATCTTCTGATTCTTCAAGTTCATCAAGTAATTTTAAAAGATTTTCTGCATCTTTACCTTCAAGATTAACAGTATTTTTAGGTATATAAGTAATTGATGTATTTTCTATTGGGATATTATTATCCTCAATCGCCTTCTTTACATTTTCAAAATTTTCAACATTTGTAATTATATCATATGAATCCTTCTCAACTCTCATATCTTCAGCACCAGCATCTAAAATAATAGCCATTAATCTTTCCTCATCAACATTTTCTTTTTTAACATTTATCAAGCCTTTCCTTTCAAATATCCATGAAACACTTCCAGCACCTGCTAAATTTCCATTATGCCTTGAAAATATAGACCTTATTTCAGATGCGCTCCTATTTTTATTATCAGTTAAAACTTCAACAAATACAGCAACCCCTCCTGGTCCATATCCTTCATATGTAACCTGTTCATAATTAACTCCACCTTCCTCACCACTTCCCTTTTTTATTGCTCTCTGTATATTTTCATTTGGCATATTTACACTTTTCGCCTTCTCAATAGCAAGACGTAACCTTGGATTTGTATCAGGATTAGGACCACCTGTTTTTGCAGCAACTATAATCTCTCTTATTATCTTTGTAAAAATCTTCCCCTTTCTTGCATCCATTGCCATTTTTTTATGTTTTATACTATGCCATTTAGAATGCCCAGACATATTTTCCCCTCCTTCCTTTTTATTCTTCTTTTAATTTTTTCCAGAATTCTTTTGTATCAATATTTTCTATTATTTTTCTAAACTCTTCTGCTTCTTTTTTATCTATCGGTTTATCAAATTTATTTGATTTAATAAAATTTTGGCTATCATAATATTTTATAATATCTGGACTTTCAAGTAAATCATCTGAAGCAAATATAGGAACTCCACATCTTAAAGCAATAGCAATTCCATCACTTGGCCTACAATCAATCTTTTCTATTTTCCCATTACTTTCAATAACAAGATTCGCATAATAAACATTTTCTATAAGAGAATGAATTTCAAGATATTTTAATTTACAATTTAATCTATCCATTAAAATTTTTATTAAATCATGAGTTAATGGTCTTGAAAATTTTTCATTTTCAAGAACTAAAAGGATTGATTGTGCTTCAAAAATTCCTATTACTATTGGTAAAACTTCTCCCTCTTGGCTCCTTAAAATAACAATTGGTGTCTTTGTTAATATATTTAAAACAACACCTTCAACATTTACTTTTTTCATAAATTATACCTTCGCCTCCTCTTTCTCTTTTTTTCTCTGTTCTATTATCTTTGCTGCAATATGAGAAGGGACTTCCTCATAGTGTGAAAATTCCATTGAGTATACACCTTTCCCACTTGTTATAGACCTCAATTCATTTGTATAATTTGACATTTCTGCAAGAGGAACCTGTGATTTAATAATTTGATAATTACTTGAAGAAATCATATCAAGAACTTTCCCTCTTTTTGAATTTATAGTCCCAATAACATCTCCTACAAAGTCAGAAGGGACTCTTATTTCAACATTTACTATTGGCTCAAGTAAAATTGGATTTGCCTGACTGACTGCTTTTTGAAGAGCCATTGAACCTGCTATCTGGAACGCAATATCTGAAGAATCAACTACATGATAACTACCATCATAAAGAATAACCCTTATATCTACTATAGGATAATTTGCAAGAAATCCTTTTTTCATTGCTTCTCTTACACCCTTTTCAACAGAAGGTATAAAATTTCTTGGTATTGCACCACCAACTATCTGATCAACAAATTCAAAACCAGCACCTCTTGGTAATGGCTCTATTTTTATAAAACAGTGTCCATACTGACCTCTCCCTCCTGTTTGTCTCTTATATTTTCCTTCAGCATTTGCAGTAGTTGTTATTGTCTCTTTATATGCTATCTTAGGTATTCCCTTTTCAACTTCAACACTAAATTTATTTTTAAACTTATTTACTGTAATATCAATATGTAAATCACCCATTCCTGAAATAATTGTTTCTCCTGTTTCTTCATCTCTAAAAATTCTTATAGTTAAATCCTCTTCTACTATTCTTCCTATTGCATTACCAAGTTTATCTTCTGTCCCTTTAATTTTTGGAGCAATTGAATATGAAACAGCACCTTCAGGGATATGTGGTTTTTCAAATATAACATTTGTATTTAAATCGCATATAGTATCAAATGTTTGTGAATTAAGTTTTGCTACTGTAACTATTTCACCAGGATATGCAACTTCCACTGGTTCCTGTTTTCTACCTTGCATTTTATACAACTGCCCCACTCTTTCTTTTATACCTTTTGAAGAATTTAAAAATTGTGAATTTGAAGAAAGTTTTCCACTTAAAACTTTAATATATGAAAGGCGTCCAGAAAATGGGTCAAAAATTGTTTTAAATATAATACCTGTAAATGGTTGTTTCCCATTCCTTTCAATTTCAATTTCATTGCCATTTATGTCTTTACATTTTAATGCTGGTAATTCATCTGTTGAAGGAGCAAAAGAAATTATAAAATTGACAAGTTCTTCAATCCCAATCTGATTTAGTCCTGAACCAAATAAAACAGGTATAACTTTTCTCTCAATAATACCTTTTTTCAAAAATTTAGTTATTTCTCCTTCTTCTAATTTGCCACTCTCAAGATATTTTTCCATAATTGAATCATCAAGTTCTGCAATAGTATCCATAGACCTCTGAAAATAATTTCCAAATTCATTATTTAAATTTTCTGAAAAAATATTCTCAACTCCATTAAATTTTTCTCCTTTAAAAATTGGATAATTTATCAAAATTATTTTATTACCAAAAAAATTAAAAATTTCATCTATTATTTTCTTATAATTTATTTCAGGGAGATCCAATTTATTAACAAAAATAATTGTAGGTAAATTTTTCCTATTTATCATTTCCCATATCTTTTCTGTCCCAACTTCAATTCCTTCTGTAATTGAAATATTAAGTATTGCAATATCTGATGCTTCTATCGCTGAAATTTGTTCTCCAACAAAATCAATATATCCAGGAACATCAATAAAATATAATATATTATTCCCTTTTTTCACATAACCAACTGATAAATTTATACTTATTAATCTTGTTTTTTCCTCTTCATCAAAATCAAAGGTGGTATTCCCTTGATTTACATCTCCCATTCTTGTAATCATTCCTGTTTTAAAAAGAATAGATTCTCCAAGTATTGTTTTCCCAGATTTTGTTCCTCCAAAAATTCCTATTGTAAAAACCTTATCCATTTTTTTACCCCTTTTAAAATTATTATAACATAAATTTAAAGTAAAATAAAAGTGTCCCTGGCAACACCTACTCTCCCACCTACTCTCGCAGGCAGTACCATCGGCGTCGGGAGGCTTAACGACCGTGTTCGGGATGGGAACGGGTGTTGCCCTCCCGCCATGGTTGCCAGGGACACTCTATATTTATTATACCTCTTTTCTCAAATTTGTCAATACTTACAATAAAACATTGGTATCTTTTTGTAATTTCTGTCTTTAAAAACTTGACGAAATTTTTATTTTGATTTAAATTTTACAAAAGAAAGGAAGATAAAAATGGATAAAATTGGCGTTATTTTTTATAATTTTTCTTTTCAAGATTTAAATATTTTTTTAGATTGGTGTAGAGAAGTAGGTGTAGAGTATGCTGAAATTTATAATCGTCATTTACAACAAGCAAAAGAATTGATAAAAAAATATAATGTAAAGATTTCACAGGTTACAGCAGGAAATGATTTTGTTCAGAAAACAAAAGAAGAATTTTTAAATCAGGTTAAAATGGTATCTGAATTATGTAAAAAAGTTAAAGATATTGATTGTAATCAAATAAGGATAGATGGAGGTTGGCCAAAGGAAGGAATTGATAGTTCAAAATATAAAGAATTAATTCTTGAAGGAGTTAAAAGAGTTATTGAATTTGCTGAAAAAGAGAATGTATATCTTGCACTTGACAATCATGGAATAATAACAAATGATTATGAGTTTCAACTTGAAATTTTTGGAAAGATAAATTCAAAGTTTCTTGGAGCAAATCTTGACACTATGAATTATAGATGGTATGGATATTCTGTTGAAAAATTAACAGAGATATATAAATTGATTGCTCCTTATACATTTCATACTCATTTAAAAGATGGGATAGGCAGTAGAGAAAATTATAAAGGGAAAGTTCTTGGAGAAGGAGAAATTCCAGTAGTTGAAGCAATAAAAATATTGAAAGAAAATAATTATAAAGGTGTATGGTGTATTGAATATGAAGGAAGTGATAAAGAAATAGGATATAAAAGATGTATTGAATTTTTGAAGAAATTTGATATATAAAATGGAAAGGGAAAAATGGGGAAGTAGATTAGGAATTATACTTGCAGTCGCTGGAAGTGCTATTGGGCTTGGCAATTTTTTAAGATTCCCAGTTCAGGCAGTAAAAAATGGTGGAGGGGCTTTTATAATTCCTTATTTTATTTCTCTATTTTTACTTGGTATACCTTTAATGTGGATTGAATGGACTCTTGGAAGATTTGGTGGTGGATTTGGTCATGGAACTGCTCCTGGTATATTTCATACATTATGGAGAAAAAATAAATTTATAAAATATTTTGGGGTTATAGGTATTTTTGGGCCAATCGCTATCTTTATTTATTATACATATATTGAATCATGGTT
>JAMWCO010000032.1 GCA_023818785.1 Candidatus Omnitrophota bacterium | reverse complement strand
CATCTTTACAATTTTTTATTACATTCTCAAATCCCTCTTTTATTTCTTGGATTGACTTATTTGGCAAAAAACCAATTCCTCCTTCAACTTCAACCTTACCACATACCATACTTGGCCAACCCTCTCCTTTTATTGTTCCAAAATTTAATTGGACTGGTTGTTTATATCTTTCAAATAAAGGAACATTTTTGCTTTCTTCAATCAATCTTTTTTCATATTCTTTCAATTTGTAAAAAAGATAACAAAATTTTTCTATTGCATTAACTCCTTCCCATATCTTACCCATATGGACGCTTTTCCCATCTATTTCTAATTTGAACCATAATGCTCCTCTATTTGCAGGTGCAATTTTTAACTCTGTTGGCTCAAGAACAATAACTACATCTCCTTTATAACCATTCCTTATTAAAGATAAGGAACCATTCCCTCCTATTTCTTCTTCTATTACAATTTCAACAATTAATTTCCCATTCAATTTTATATCAAGTTGATTTAATGAGAGTAAAACAAGATATATAGTTGCAATCTGTCCTTTGGCATCACAAGCCCCTCTTCCAAAGATAAACCCATCTTTCTCTTCTGGCAAAAAAGCATTATCCCAATTCTTTGCAGGAACAACATCTGAATGAGTATTTAAAATAATTGAATAACCATTATTTTTACCTATTTCTAAAACAAAATTTTTTCTTTTTGAATAATCAATATCTATATCACTGAAAGTATATTCTGGGTCTTTTTTCATCTTTTCATCTATTTCTACAAGTTTACAATTTCCAAAATCTTTAAATTTTTTGTAAATAAATTTTTGAATATCTTCTTCTCCAATCCCTGAAATACTTTGAAATCTTATTAAATCTTTCAAAAATTCTTTTGTCTGTAAAATATTTTCTTCAATTATTTTTTTTATATCTCTCACATTATCTCCTCTATTGCCTCTTCTATTACAGAACAACCTTCAATTATTGCTTCTTTGTTAATAATTAAAGGAGGATTCACTTTTATCGTTGCTCCTTTATATCCAACTGGTGCAAAAAATAATAATCCTTTTTCAAAACATTTTGCTACAATTTCAAAAGCAGTATCAGGGTCTGGTTCATCAGAGTTATTCTTTGTTATATGTAATCCCCATACAAGTCCTTTGCCACAAACAAATCTTACAATTTCATATTTTTTTAGTTTATCCAATTCTTTCTCAAATATTTCTCCCATTTTTAAAGCATTTTCCCACAGTTTATTCTCTTCAATGTATCTAATACTTCCTAAAGCAGATGCACAACATAAAGGATTCCCTGTATGAGTGCTTGTCATAGTTTGTGGCTGGTATTGATCCATAATATCTTGTCTACCTACAACAGCAGAAATTGGTAAAGAACTTGAAATACCCTTACCAAGAATAAATATATCCGGTATTATTCCATAATGCTGAAAGCCCCAAAAAGTTCCAGTTCTCCCAAATCCTGCTTGAACTTCATCAAATATCAAAATCACCTCATTCTTATTACACCAGTCCCTTAAATTTTTAGCATACTCTATAGGCATAAGTCCAACATTACCACCCTGATATGTCTCGCTTATAACAGCACAAACATCTTTTTCTTTTACTCCTTTTTCTTTTAATTTTTTCAAAAATAAATCAAAACTTTTATCTTTACATCTTGGGTCCCCTGGAAATGGAAGAATAACTATATCAGGGTCAGGGTTAACAATCCATTCTTTTAATTCTGGTATCCCACCTATCATTTGTGCTCCAAGTGTCCTCCCATGGAAAGCACCTTCAAAAGAAATTATGACTTTTTTATTTTTCTTCTTACCATATGTTCTTGCAAGTTTAATCGCACATTCAACTGCCTCTGCTCCTGTTGTTAATAAAAATACCTTTTTTAATGGTTCAGGAGATAAAGATGCAATTTTTTCAACAAGTTGTGCTCTTATTTCTGAAGGAAAACAATAATTATGTAAAAGTGGCTTTTCTATAATTTTTTTTATTTCTTTTAAAACATATTCATTTCCATGACCTGCATTTGCTACTAAAACTCCAGAAGAAAAGTCCAACCACATATTTCCATATTTATCAAAAACATTTATTCCAATTGCTCTATCCCAAAGAATAGGAACTTGACCTGTCATTGAAACTGGTTCATATTTTCTCAATTTTTCAAGTATCGGAATTGATTCTGGGACAGGTATTTCAGTTATTATCCTTCTATATTTTGTTTCAACTTTTTTCACTTTTTTTGGTATTAAAGGATATGTTTTTCCCATCTTACTCCTTTTTATTTTGAAATTTAAATTTATAAATTATATAATAAAAAAAATAAGGAGTCAAAATGGAATACAGACAACTTGGAAAAAGTGGACTTCGCGTTTCAAAATTATGTATTGGGACAATGGTTGGATTTACAAGTCAAAATTACCAAGAGGCAAAAAAAATTATAGAAATTGGGATTGATAATGGTATTAACTTTATAGATACAGCAGATTGTTATGGAGAAAGCGAAGAAGTTATTGGAAGAATTTTAAAAGAAACAGGGAAAAGAGAAAAAGTAGTTCTTGCAACAAAATTTGGATGGTATACGGGAGATGGTCCTAATGATTATGGAGCAAGTATTAAACATATAATAGAGGCATGCGAGAAAAGTTTAAAGAGATTACAGACAGATTATATTGACCTTTATATAATCCATGTAGTTGACCCAAATACACCAATGGAAGAAACATTATATGCACTTGATAAACTTGTAAGAGATGGGAAAGTAAGATATATAGGAACATCAAAACATCCAACATATTTAATACTTGAAGGAATTTTTATAAGTGAAAAATATGGATGGACAAGATTTATAAGTGAACAACCTCCTTATAATATTCTTGATAGAAGTATTGAAAATGAATTAATACCTATGGCTATAAAATATGGAATTGGAATAACTCCTTTTTGCCCACTTGCTGGAGGTTTTTTATCAGGTAAATATAGAAAGGGGATTAAAGTAGAAAGAGGAAGATTAAAAAGTAGAATTGAAGAAAAAGATGAACTAATAGAAAGATGTTTGAATATTATTGAAAAATTAATGCCCATTGCTGAAAATAGAGGAATTTCATTGGCTGAATTTTCTCTTGCTTACCTTATGCATATGCCAGGGATAACTTCTGTAATTCATGGAGCAAGGACAGTTGAATATTTACTATCTGGACTTAAAGCATGTGATATAAAACTTACAGAAGAAGAATTAAAAAAAGTAGATGAAATAGTCCCACCAGGCACATATGTTTATCCTTATTATGAAGAAAGTATATTAAGACCGAGTAGAATGTTTTATTCTTCAGAAGCAAGAAAAATAAAAGGTACAGGAGCATATATCCCAGATAATAAGATAGGGTCTGATAGAAAAGCAGGGTATGAAAAATAATTATTTTTTAAAATCTGTGTAAACTTTTTCAACAAAATTAATAATTTTTTGAACATCTGAAAGTCGTCCAATACCTATTTTTCCGCTTGCCAATTCTCCTTCCTCTGGTCCAATAAAATAATAACCATACCTTTTTAATTTTTTAACATTTTCTTGTAAAATTTTATTCTTCCACATATTTTCATTCATAGCAGGAGCAAATATAACAGGTCCAGAAAAAGAAATAACTGTTGTTGTCAATAAATCATCACATATACCAGAAGCAATTTTACCAATAATATTTGCAGTAGCAGGACAAATAAGAATTATAGAAGCAAATTCAGAAAGTTTAATATGGTCTTCATCATAAGTTTTCTTTTCAAACATATCAAAATAAACAGGATTTTTTGAAAGGACTTCAAAAGTTAGAGGACTTATAAGTTTTTTGGCATTTTCTGTCATAATTACCTTAACATTCCAATTTACTTTTATCAGTTTTCTTATAACTTCACATGTTTTATATATGGCAATTGAACCAGTAATACCTACAACTATATTTTTTTTCAATTTTTCCATTTCTTATTTATTATATAACATTTGCCAAAAAGATAAAATAGTATTAAAATTATTTGGTTTTTTTAAAAAGGGAATAAAGATGAATGATAATTATAAAATAAAATTGATTGGAGAACAGATAGAAGGGTATTCTATTGAAGAAAGGATATGGCAAGGAGCAACATCAACAATTTATAAAGGATTATGTAAAAGTGGAATATTTGGTGATATTGTTGCTATTAAAATTTTACATCCATATAGAAAAGATATATATCAAATAAAAACTTTTAAAAGAGAATTTAAAATATTAAAAAAAATGCGACATCCAAATATATTAAAGGTTTATAAAATTGGTAAAAAAAATGGGTTATACTATATAATTATGGAGTATATTAGTGGAAAAAGTTTAAGATTAATGTTAAACAATTTAGAAATTTTCCCAGATAAAATTCTTTATATATTGATAAAAGTTGGGGAAGGTATCAAATATATTCACTCAAAAAAAGTAGTTCATAATGATATAAAACCAGAAAATATAATTGTTGGGAATGATTTAAAAGAAATAAAAATTATTGATTTTGGCTTCGCAGAAAAAATCAGTTTTTTAAAAAAGAAAAGAAGTTTAATAGGAGGGACAGAAAAATATATTGCACCAGAAAGGAAAAAAGGTATAATTGATTTAAGAAGCGATATTTATTCTTATGGAGTTCTTTTAGAAGAATATCTTTCTTCTTATAATTTTTATGAAGAAATTTATCCGGTTATATTTTTAGCAAAATCAGATGACCCAAGTAAAAGACCTTCTATTGATGAAATTATTAAAAACTTAAAGAAAATATATGAAAATTGGAATAATAAGTGATATTCATTCAAATCTTGAAAGTTTTAAGACATCTCTTAATTATCTTAAAAAAAATAAAATTGATAAACTTATAATTATTGGAGATATTATTGGTTATGGTCCTGATCCGAAAGAATGTATTGAGTTAGCAAATAATAATGCAGACATAATATTGAAGGGAAACCATGAAGAAGGGATTTTAAAAAATGATTTTTCAAGATTTAAACAATATGCAAAAATTTCTCTTGAATGGACGGCTAAAGAATTAAAAGAGAAAATAGATGAGATTAAAAAATGGGAAAATAAGAAAGAAATGGAAGATATTATTTTTGTGCATGCATCTATTTCAGATATTTTTTATAAATATATTTTAAAAATAAAAGATGCAGAAGAAGAGTTTAAAATATTTGATAAAAAAATTTGTTTTGTAGGTCATACTCACATACCTGGAGGATTTAAGAAAAATATAGAAAATGGGAAAATAGAAAAAATTATGACTGATTTTTCTGGTAAAATGGAATTAAAAATAGAAAAAAGTTTTATTTATATTATAAATGTTGGAAGTGCTGGATTACCAAGAGATGGACTACCTTTCCTATGTATTTCAATTTATGATACTGATAAAAAAATTTTTAAACTTGACAGAATTGAATATGATATTGAAGTTACATTAAAGAAAATTATAGAAAAAGGGCTCCCATCAAAAATATGCAGTTTCTTAAAAGGTTTTTAATTTAGGGTTTAATTCTTTTATTTTCTCTATTAAATTTTCTTTATTTATATCAATTTCATTCAAAATCTCTATCCATAACTTTTCTTTTTTTTCTTTTAATACTTCTTTTATAGGAATACCTTTAATTTGATTTATCGCCCATGCAATAGAAATATCAAAAAATGAAAAATTTTCTCTCAAATTTCTAAATTCATTTTCATTAATATTACTTGTTTTACAAATCTTTTCTTTTATTTTTTCTGCATAATATTGGGTTGTGGCTCTTTTTTCAATTTCAATTGTTTCACTGAATAAATCTATTATATTATCTTCTCCCTTTTTTATTATATCCTCAATTAACTTAATAGAGTTTTTTACTTCTTCTATGCTTGCTTTTTTAACTTCTCCATAAGATAAAAAAACTATTAAATTAAGCATTATTATCATCTTTTTCATATATCCCCCTTTTTAAAAATTATACTACATACTGAAAATTTTTTCAAGTTTTTATTATTAAAATATAATTGTGATATAATTATTGATTGAAAAAATGGTGAAAAAAATTTTAGTTACAGGTGCATCTGGTTTTATTGGCTGGAAAGTATGTGAGAAATTACTTGAACAAGGAGAAGAAGTTTTAGGTATTGATGATTTGAATGACTATTATGATGTTCGTTTAAAAATCTGGCGCCTTGAAAAATTAAAAAAATATAAAAATTTTATAGATGTTAAGTTTGATATTTCAAAGAAGGAGATAAAGTATATTGTAAAGGAAGCAAAACCAGATATAATAATAAATCTTGCTGCTCGTGCTGGAGTAAGAGCAAGCATTGAAAATCCAGAAATTTATTATCTTACAAATGTTATAGGAAATTTAAATCTTCTTGAATGCACAAAGGATTTTGGAATTAAAAAGTTTATTCTTTCTTCAACATCTTCACTCTATGCAGGGTGTCCAATCCCTTTTTCTGAAGATTTACCTGTTAATAATCCTATTTCTCCATATGCAGCAAGTAAAAAAGCAGCAGAACTTACTTGTTACACCTATCATTATTTATATGGAATTGATGTCATCATTTTTAGGTATTTTACAGTTTATGGTCCAGCAGGAAGACCTGATATGAGTATTTTTAAATTTATTAAACTTATAGATGAAGAGAAAGAAATAACTATTTTTGGAGATGGGACACAAATCAGAGATTTTACTTATATTGATGACATTGCAGAAGGGACCATTTTAGGACTTAATTTATCAGGTTTTCATATAATAAATCTTGGGAATAATCATCCATATCAATTAAATGAAGTTATAAAAATTATAGAAAAAAAACTGAATAAAAAAGCAAAAATTATTTACACTGATTTCCATAAAGCAGATATTAGAGAAACATACGCTGATATTACAAAAGCAAAAAATTTATTGAATTGGTCTCCTAAGATAGATATAGAAGAAGGGATTGAAAGAACAGTAAACTGGTATAATGAAAATAAAAATTGGATAAAAGATATAGTTTTAAAGGAATAATGGCAAAAATACTTGTTACTGGTGGATGTGGTTTTATAGGGAGTCATACAGTTGATAGATTAATAGAAGAAAAGAACCAAGTCATTGTTATTGATAATCTTTCAACTGGATTTATTGAGAATTTAAATAAGAAAGCAATTTTTTATAATGTTGATATACAAGAGAAAGAAAAATTAAGTGATATTTTTAAAAATTATAGTTTTGATTATGTATTTCATTTTGCTGGTCAAATAAATGTAAGAAAAGGTGAAAAAGACCCTATTTTTGATATAAATGTTAATGTTATTGGTATTGTAAACTTGCTTGAAGAATTAAAAAAAAATCCACCTAAAAAAATTATTTTTTCTTCAACTGGTGGAGTTATGTATGGATTGACAGATATATTTCCAACTCCTGAAAGTGTTGAACCATTTCCTATTTGTATCTATGGAATATCAAAGTTAACCTGTGAGAAATTATTATATGCATATAGTAAAAATTATGGAATCAATTTTGTATCTTTAAGGTATGGAAATGTTTATGGACCGAGACAGAATTATTTATCAGAGGCAGGTGTGATTAGTATTTTTATATCAAGAGTAATTGAAGGTAAAGAATGCATAATTTTTGGTGATGGGGAACAAACAAGGGATTTCATTTATATTGAAGATGTTGTAGATGCAAACATTTTATTTATGGAAAATGATATAAATGGAATTTTTAATATTGGAACTGGAATTGAAACAAGTGTAAATAGGGTTTTTGATATTATAAATGAAAACATAGGGAAAGATTGTAAGAAAGTTTACAGAAAGGCAAAAAAAGGAGAATTAAAAAGGAGTTGTATTTCAATAGAGAAGGTTAAAAGATATACAGGCTGGTCTCCAAAGTATAAAATTGAAGAAGGAATAAAGAAAACAATTGAATGGTTCTTAAATAAAAATTAATAAGAAGAAGATTCCCATTCCATATCACTTATATAAACATTATAATCTCTAAAAGCAAGATTTAATACCTTCTGTTTAAAATTATAATTATGCCAGAAACATCTAACAATAGGAACTTGACCTCCATATCCATGTAATGACTGCCATATCTTTGCTTCTCTCCATGTTACAATTCCATCGCCATTTGTATCTGCCTGTTGTATTTCTTCTGGAGTATGAGTGGACTCAAACCAATTAGATCTAGTTGGAGCAAATTCATAAGAATAAGAACAATTCTCTATATCTGGATTCCTATAACTATATCCAATTGTATCAAAAGCAGAAGGAGTATAAGAATAAAAAATTTGAACTTTTGAAAGAGGTATATCATTTATTTCAGGGAAAGAAAGATTACCATGCCCTCTATTCCCTCTATTTAAATCAGTTAAACATATAAATATCTTCCCTTTCCCAAGATAATTGCTTCCAAGACCAACTGTTTCACTTTTACATAGATTTGACAACCAAATTGGATAATCATCATAATCCTGATAATACATTTCAATTGCAAGTCCAATTTGATGAAGATTATTTATACAATTTGCTTGTCTCCCTTTTTCCCTTGCTGTTGAAAGAGATGGTAAAATTTGGCCTGCAAGCATTGATATTATTGCAATTACAACAAGTAATTCTATCAAAGTAAATCCTGTTTTTCCAATTTTCATTTTTGACCTCTTTTTCTCATTTCATTTATAACCTGGTAAACATAATTTTTCATTTCATCATTTTTTTCATTATAATATAAAGCCCATAAAGATGTTTCAATTTCTTCCCACTTACAAACATTCTTAACTATTTCAAGAGCAGATTTCCTTACATTAATATCTTCATTTTCATTCTCTATTATCTTCATTAATTTATCCTGATACTCTGGTGATTTCATATAAGAAAGTATTTTTAATTTTGTTTCTATATCCTCTTTATCAAATCTTTCAATTAAATAATCAACATTTTTCTTATCAATTTTTAAAATTGTTTCAAAAGTTATATCTTTAATTTTTTTGTCTGAACTATCAAGATATGTAAGCAATTTATTAAAATCAATTTGGCCAATACTCCAAGCACAAACTCTTTTTACTTGTTCATTTTGGTCTTTCTGAAATATTTCTTCTATCTCAGGAAGGATTTCTTTTATTTTTAAATTACCTACAGTATAAATTCCATATATTTTTTCATTTTCGTCTTGACTTTTTATATGCTTAATATATTTTTTTGCAGTTGGGGTTTTATTTCTTTTTGCACTCCATATAGAAACTCTTAAAATTGAAAGACAGATAATACCTACAGCAACCCAAAATATAACTTTTCTTTTTTGATTAAGACCTTTATAAAATTCAATGATTCTCTTCATCTTAAATATTATACCTTAAAAATAAAAAATGACAAATTATCTTTAAGAAACTCTAATTATACATTCTTTCTTAAATTTTGAAAAATCAATATTTTCAATAATCTTTTTTGTTTTTCCATCCCTATAACCAGAAATCTCTTCTTTTATGTTTAAACTTTTTCTTATGCTTTCCATTATAATTTCTCTTATATATTTACCGATTATTGAAGATAAAGATGTAAGAGAAGATACTTTTTCAACATTTTTATAAAAAGAAATTTCAAAATTCTGATTTTTTTTGAGGATTTGATAAGAAGAAAAATTTTTTTCTTCTTTGCTTGTTTTTATTTCATATTCAGGGAAAAAGTAAGAAAGATATTTTTTGTAATAAGTAAGTGAACCAATTTTCCCACAGAAAAATTTCACATTTTTATATTTCGCCATTTCTTTAATTATCTTACAGAAATTTGAAAGATTAAGTATAAATTTTGAATTTTTTTTATTTAAAAAATCATTAAAAAGATAAGGACATACTACATTTATTTTTATTTCTTTAAATTTATATTTTTGAGATATAAAATCTTCATATTTCCCCAAAACAGATTCTAAATTTTTAATTTTGAAACTTAAAGGTATATTCTTCTCACAGATATTATCATCAAGAAGACATTTAGAAGAAGTAAAATTTCTGAAAATTTCATAAGGAGAATCTGGTAATTTATTCTCAATAAAATAAAAAGAGATGATTGCAATTTCTTCTATTTTTTTAAAATCATTTTTATTTCTATAAAAAATTTTGCTATCTTTTATATAATCAGGGATTTCTACATTTTCATCTGTTAAAATACCTGTTATAATAAGAGGACCTAAAATAGGACCAAAACCATTCTCATCAATTCCACATATATATCTTTTCATATAAAAATAAAGTTTTTTAAATCTTCATATATTTTCACAAATGGAAGAATTTTTTTTATTTTTGATAAAGATGGCATTTTTGTTCCTTCTTCTTCTGCCTTTGCAGTTCCAGTTGCAACAGCAAATTTTAAACACTCATCGTAACTTTTTCCCTTTTTAAATTTATATAAAAAAGCAGATAAAAATGCATCTCCACATCCAATACTACTTTTAAAATTTATTTCTGGTGGCTTTGAATAAATTATTTTCTCTTTTGAAAATAATATTGCACCATTCTTCCCAATTGTTACAAGGATTATAGATATTCCAGAATTTATTAAATAAATACAAATATCATTTAATTTTTTAAAATTCTCAATTTTTTCATTTAAACATCTTTCAAGTTCTTCTATATTTGGCTTTATTATAAATGGTTTTTCTTTTATTGCTTCTTTTAAAACTTCTCCATCTGCATCAACAACTGTGTATAGATTGTGCTTTTTAACTTTTTTTATTATCTCTGCATAAATATTTTTTTTTATCCCAGGAGGTATACTCCCAGACATTACGAGAAAATCACCTTCTTTAAAATTTAAATTTTCTAAAATATACCATAATTTTTTTAATTCCTCTCTTTTTATCTCTGGACCCTTCTCATTAAATCTTAAAACTTTTTTTTGAGAAATAAAATTATATATGTTTCTTAATTCACCACTGATTTTAATTGGAATAAAATTAATTTTCTCTTTCTTTAACAAATCTTTATAAAATTTACCATTATTTTTCCCAATAAATGTTATAGATATTGATTCTTCTCCAAGTTTTTTTAACATCCTTGAAATATTCATACCCTTTCCACCAGGGTCAACCCTTATTTTTTCAATCCTATTCACATCTTCAAAGAGAATATCTTTTAAATAAAAAGTAAAATCAATACTTGAATTCAATGAAATAGTATAGATTTTGGGAGGCATTTTATTATTTTTGTGAAGTTATATGAGGTCTATATTTCCTTAATTTTTTCCTTTTCCTTATTTCACTCGGTTTTTCATAAAATTCTCTCTCCTTCATTTCCTTTATAATACCTTCTCTCTCCACTTCTCTTTTAAATTGTTTAAAAATTTTTTCAAAATTTGTATTACTGACCAATATCAATCACCTCCTAACTTTTATTTTAGATAGAATCTATTTTATAAATTTTACTTCCACAATGTTTACACTTAATTTCCTTTTTTTCTTCTATTTCATAACTATCCACCATAAAACATTTTCTACATCTTATTGTAATCTTCTTTCTCTTTTCACTTTTTTTCATAGATTTATTATAATCTTTTCTACAATTTTTGTCAATTTTGGTTCAGCAGAATTGGCAACTTCTACTATTTCTTGAAAAGAGACAGGTCTTAGAGAATCTGGCAAACACATATCAGTTATAACAGAAATCCCTAAAACAGAAAGAGAAAGGTGAACCGCAGCAATAACTTCAATAACTGTTGACATACAAACCATATCTGCACCTATCAATCTTAAAAATCTATATTCTGCTTTTGTTTCAAGATTTGGACCAACAAGTCCAACAAGAACACCCTTTTTTAAAGGTATTTTTTCTTCAATCCCTACTTTTTCAGCAATTTTTATTAAATCTTCAGAATAAGGAGAAGACATATCTGGAAATCTTGGACCAAAGTTTTCATCATTTTCACCAATAAGTGGATTTTGTCCTGTCAAATTTATATGGTCAGTTATTATAACAAGGTCCCCTTTATTAAATAATGGATTTAAACCACCAGCAGCATTTGACTCAATTAAAATATTTATTCCAAGAAATTTCATAACCCTAATTGGAAAAACAACTTGAAAAGGAGTATAACCCTCATATAGATGAAATCTTCCTTGCATAGCAACTACATTTTTCCCTCCAAGATTTCCTATAACTAAATTACCAATATGTGTTTCAACTGTTGAAA
>JAMWCO010000031.1 GCA_023818785.1 Candidatus Omnitrophota bacterium | reverse complement strand
TCAATATTTTCTAAATCTTCTTTTTTACCATATCCATTTTCAACAGCCCATTTTGCTCCTTTTACACATAATTCTTCAAGTTCTTTTCTTTTCAATCTTAATTTTCCAGTAGAACCAACGCCTGAAGGAATATTATAAAAAAGTGCATCTATTAAATCCTTAAGTTTATTCTCAATATCTTTTCTCGTTAAATTTGTTCTTATTAATCTAACTCCGCAGTTTATGTCATAACCAACAAATCCAGGAATAATTACACCATTTTCTTCACCAAAAGCACCAACTCCTCCTATTGGAGCACCATATCCCCAATGAACATCAGGCATCGCTAAACTATATTTGACTATTCCTGGTAATTTTGCTACATTTGCTACTTGTTCAATTGCTTTATCTTCTATTGCTTTCTTTAATAATTTTTCTGATATAAAAATAACTCCAGGAACTCTCATATCTTCTGTTTTTGGTATAATCCACTTATATTCATTAATCTTTTCTATTTTTAATTCTTTAGCCATTTTTGATTTCTGCCTTATTTTTGTGTATTATACCTCATAAAATAAGGGAATGTAAACTTTTTTTTCAAAAATAGGGTCTATTATAATAAAACCTCTATGGAAAAAATTGTTAAGAAAATTTTGAATGAAAATGGAATAGAAAAATTTGAAGAACTTGTGAAAAAATATGAAAAAATGGTTTATGGAATTGCTTACAAATTTTTAAATAATAAACAGGATGCAGAGGATATAACTCAAGAAACATTTCTAATTATTTATAGAAAGATAAAAAATTTGAGAAAATATAATTCCCTTACAAACTGGATATATACTATTGCTTTAAATTTGACAAGAGAATATATTAGGAAAAATTATAATAAAAAATTCTCTCAAATTTTTGAAAATAGTATTAGTTTAAAAAGCCAGGATACCAGTTCTATTGACTATGAAAATCTTAAAGAAAAAATAAAGAATTCACTTAAAAAACTTTCTCCACATCAAAAAGAAGCAATTGAATTAAAATACTTAAATGGTTTAAAAATAAAAGAAATTTCAAGAATTATGAATTGTTAAGAAGGAACAATAAAAGTCCATCTTTTTAGAGGAATTAAAGCATTAAAAGAGGTTTTGAAAAATGAAAAATTGTAAGAATTTTCAGGATAATATAATTCTTTATGTTGAAAATAAATTGAGTATTGAAGAAATAGAAGAGATGGAAAAACATATTGAAAGATGTGAAAAATGTAATTCTTATTTAGAATATGTAAACCAACTTCTATGTTTTAAAGACGGAAACATAGATCAAAATTACTGGGATTTTCTTACAGAAAAGATTTTGAAGAAAATTGAGGAATATAAAGAAATTCATTTTTTAAGAATATTTAAGATAAAAAAATTTGCTCTTTCTTTTATGATTATATTTATTCTTACAACACTTTTTTTAAATATCTTTCAAAACCAAATAAATCTTATAAGACATCTACACCTTTTTAAAGATTATCATATTATTAAAAATCTTGATACTTTAAAGGAAATAATTGCATTGGAGGAAGATTATGAATGAAAAAAATAAAATTTTGAATATTTTTTTAGTGATAACAACTTTAATAATGATTTTTAGTTTCTACTCATATTTTTATAAAAAAGAGCATCCTGTCAAGAATTATCTCTATCCAGAGAATTTAAAGATAATTTACGAAAAGGAAAAATTTTCTGATAATTATAAAATATACTTTGCAATACCTGAAAAAGAAAAAAATAAGATATGGGAAAATTTTTATAATTTTTTACAACTGGAAAAAGAAGAAAAAAGTTTATTGCTTCAAAATTATATAGAATTTTTAAATTATGATAAAGAGAAAAGAGAGAATTTGAGGAAGATATATAATGAAATTTTTGGAGATATGTAAACTTATTTAAGTTTAAAATCATCTATTTTTTAAGGACTGCCACCAGAAATATAAAAAGAAAGGAGGTGAGATATAATGAAAAAAGTTATAACATTTCTAAGTTGTATCCTGTTTGTATCTTCCTATCTTTTTGCTGCTGAGAAACCTAAAACTGAAAAATCAAAACCTTCAGCAACTCCTGCTGAACCAGCAACTCCAGCACAGCCAGCAACTCCTGCAAAACCTGCAAGTGAAAAGAAAGTAAATATTCAGAAAGTAGTAGGAGAGATTACAAATATTGATACAACTGCAAATACTATAAAAATTAAAAAAGAAGATGGAACAGAAATTACATTAAAAGCAACAACTCCAAAGATGCAAGAAGCGATAAAAAAACTTACAACAGGGAAAAAAGTAACTGCTTTTTATAAAGAAACAAAATCTGGAGAATCTTCTCTTGTTAAAATTTCTGAATATAAAGAAAAACCTAAAAAATAAAATAAATTTATTTAAAAAGAATAAATAAAATTCTGGGGGCAGTCCTTTATTTTTTTAAATATTGCCAACCCTTTTTTATTCCATCTTCACATAATTTTATATTCTTTTCATCCTGTATTACTTTATTTATTTGACTTATCAATATTTCTTTTTCAAAATCAAAAAATTTTTCTGTAATTAATCTTGAAACTGCTCCACCTATAACCATATTTGTAATTCTTATATCTCCTATCTCTTCAGCAATTTCACTTGCTGGTATTTCAATGTTTTTTTCATTTTTTTTAGTATTTTTTATAAGTGAAGAATTTAAAATTACAAATGCCTCTTTTTTTAAATATTTTTTCAACATTTTATATGACATATCATTTAAAAAAACTCCTATATCACAATTTTCACTTAATGGAGAAAAAATTCCCTCTTTTTTTGATATTGTTACAAAACAATATATATATCCACCCCTCATTTCTGCGCTATAAGTTGGAAGACAGGAAACTTCATATTTTTTCTCAATCGCACTATATGAAAGTAATCTTCCTAATGTTAAAATACCTTGACCTCCTGAACCACCTAATACAATTCTTACTATATCCATTTATTCTTATGTCCACCATGCTTTAGGTTTTGGTTCTCTAATGATTACATTCTTCAAGAATTCAACTGCTTTTTTAAGTCCTTCTTCACCACTCATTAAACTATCTTCATGCTCAATACTTAAAACACCATCATATCCAACCATTCTTAATGTTGACACAAAATCATTCCAGAATTCATATCCATGTCCATATCCAACAGTTCTGAATATCCAACTTCTATTTTCTTCATCAAGATATGATTTTGTATCCAGAACTCCATTAATAGTTGTTGTATATGGATTTATTTTTGTATCTTTTGCATGAACATGATATATTGCTCCTTTCAGTTTTCTCACTGCTGATACTGGATCAATTCCTTGCCAGAATAAATGACTTGGGTCAAAATTTGCTCCTATTTCTTCACCAACTGCCTCCCTTAATTTTAAAAGTGTCTCTGGATTATAAACAACAAAACCAGGATGCATCTCAAGACATATTTCCTTTATATTATGTTTTCTTGCAAATTCAACCTCTTCTTTCCAGTAAGGTATAACAACTTTTTCCCATTGCCATTTTAGAATTTCTGAAAAATCAGGTGGCCATGGACATGTTACCCAATTTGGATATTTTGCATTTTCATTATCTCCTGGACAACCTGAAAATGTAATAATTCTTGGTATCCCAAGTTTTTCAGCAAGTAGCATTGTCTTTCTCTGAACTTCTCTATGGTTTTCTGAAATTTCTTTATTTGGATGAAGTGGATTCCCATGACAAGAAAGAGCAGAAATTTCAAGATTCCTTTTCTCAAATTCATTTTTAAAATTTTTTAATTTTTTCTCATCATTTAAAAGTTCATCAACTTTACAAAATGCATCTCCTGGATAATTCCCAGTCCCAACTTCAACTGCATCAAGGCCAAGTTCTTTAATTTTATCAAGCGCTTCAGGCAAACTTTTACCACCAAAAACAACTATAAATACTCCCAATTTCATTTTAACCTCCTGTTTTTCAATATTATACCATTTTATGTTTAAATTTTACTTTTTGTCAAATTTTTGCTAAAATTTTTTAAAAAAAGGAGGATTTATGAAATTTTCAGGAATTAGTGATGAGGCAGGACAAACAATTGAAATTCAAATAAAGGCGCATAAAGAAATTGGATGGGAATATATGGAAATAAGAAATGTTGATGGAGAAAATTTAACTATGATGAGTGATGAAAAATTTGAAGAAGTTTATAGGAAAGTTAATGAAAGTGGAATGAAGGTTTCATGTTTTGCAAGTTGTATAGGAAATTGGGCAACAAAAATTTCTGGTGACTTTAAGAAGGATTATGATGAGTTAAAAAGAGCAATACCAAGAATGAAAAGGTTTAATACAAAATATATAAGGGTTATGTCCTGGCCAAATGACCCTGATAATCCATGGGAAGAAGAAAGATGGGCTGAAGAAGTGATAAGAAGGATGAAAGAATTAATAAAAATTGCAGAAGACCAAGAAATAATTTTAGTTCATGAAAATTGTTCTGGTTGGGGTGGTTTAAGTGCTGAAAATATGGTTAGATTAGTAAAAGAAATAAATTCTCCAAGTTTTAAACTTTTATACGATACAGGGAATGTTTTACACTATAATAAAGGAGTAGAGCCATGGGATTTTTATATGAAAGTAAAACCATATATTGAGTATGTTCATATAAAGGATTATGATAAGGAAGAAAAAGCGACTTTTCCAGGAGAAGGAGAAGCAAAAGTAAAAGAAATATTAATGGATTTAAAAAAATCTGGTTATAATTCTTTTGTTTCAATTGAGCCACATATAGCAAGTGTTGTTCATGAGGGTAAGGTTGGTGACCCTGAAATTACATATAAAACCTATATAACTTATGGGAAAAAATTAATATCTATTTTTTTTAAGTAGAAATTTCCTTCTTTAATCTCTCAAGACATTGTAAAGTTGTGTCATCCTTATATTTCTCATATATTTTTTTCATCGCTTTATATGCTTCATATGTTTTTCCAATCTGTCTTAATTTATGTGGATAAATCCTTACATATGGAATAGTGCCTATAACATAAACAACTTTGAAAGATTTTAATGCTTCTTCATTATTCCCAAAAGCATTCCACATAATTCCTTCTTCTAAATAAAGTCTAAAATTTAATGGATTATGCCATTTCCCAATCTGTAATGTTTTTATCGCAGAATTTAATTTATTTTCGTCGTTTTTAGAGATTGCCTGACTCCACTCAAGCCATGCTTTTAAAATATAAGCATCTACCTCTTCTGGCTGTTGTTTTATAATTTTCCCAAGATATTTTTCAGCAAGATTATATTTACCCAAATGGAATGCTTTATCTGCTTTTAACCATAAAATATTGATAACTCTTGATTCGTAAAATTTAATAAGGAAAATACCTCCAATAAAGAAGATAAAATAAATCTTCATTCTTTTTCTCATATTTTTTATTTTAACATTTTTAAAAAAGACCTACAACTTTACCTTCCTTATCTATATCTACTTTTGCTCCTGCAGGTTCACTCGGAAGACCTGGCATTGTCCTCATTTCTCCACAAAGAGGATATAAAAATCCAGCACCAGCAGAAATTCTTATATCTCTTATTGGTAAAGTAAATCCTTTTGGAGCGCCTTTTAAATTAGGGTCATGTGTTAATGAAAGATGTGTTTTTGCCATACAAATTGGAAGATTTTCATAACCCCATTTTGTATACAATTTTATCTTTTCTTCTGCTAATGATGAATATTCAACTTTTTCTGCTCCATAAATTTTTGTTGCAATTGTTTCTATTTTCTTCTTTATAGGCCATTCAAGATGATATAAAAACTTAAAGTTTTTTTCTTTTTCACATGCTTTTATAACTTTTTCTGCAAGTTCAAGCCCTCCTTCTCCACCTTTTTCCCAAACTTCACTTACTGCAACATCATCTGCTCCAAATTCAATTGCAAGTTCTTTTGTCTTTTCTATCTCTTTTTCTGTATCTGTATTAAATTTATTTATAGCAACAACAACAGGGATTCCAAAAATTTTAGCATTTTCAATTTGTTTTTTTAGATTACTTGCTCCTTCTACTAATGAAGGTATATTTTCTTCTATAAGTCCTTTATCAAGTGGTTTGCCTGGTATAACTTTATATTTCCCACTATGTGCTTTTAATGCTCTTATTGAACAAACGATAACTACACAATCTGGTTTAAGTCCACTATATCTACATTTTATATTCATAAATTTTTCCATACCACAATCAGCACCAAATCCACTTTCTGTTACAACATAATCTGCAAGTTTAATAGCAATTAGGTCTGCAATTATAGAACTATTTCCATGAGCAATATTTGCAAAAGGTCCTGCGTGAACAAAAACAGGTGTATGTTCAAGTGTTTGAAGTAAATTTGGTTTTATAGCATCTTTTAATAAAACTGTCATTGCTCCCGCTGCTTTTACATCTTCTGCAGTAACTGGTTTTTTATCATATGTTTGAGCAACTATAATTTTTGAGAGCCTTTTTCTTAAATCAAATAAATCTGTCGTTAATGCTAAAATTGCCATAACTTCTGAAGCAACTGTTATGTCAAAACTGGTTTCTCTTGGAAATCCATTTTCTTTTCCGCCAAGTCCTATAATTATATGTCTTAAAAATCTATCAGAAACATCAACAACTCTTGGCCATGTTATAGTAAGAGGGTCTATATTTAATGGATTTCCTTTATAAACGGAATTATCAACAAAAGCAGATAGTAAATTGTGAGCAATTCCAACAGCATGAACATCTCCTGTTAAATGTAAATTAAAATCTTCCATCGGAATAACTTGTGAATATCCACCTCCAGCAGCACCTCCTTTAATCCCAAATACAGGACCTAAAGATGGTTGTCTTATGCAAGTGAAAATACTTTTACCAAGTTTAGCAATTGCTTGTGAAAGACCAATTGTTGTAACAGTTTTCCCTTCTCCAAGGGGAGTTGGTGTTATTGCAGTTACATCTATATATTTGCCACTTGGTCTTCCATTTAATTTTTTAAAAATTTCAAGTGAGACCTTTGCTTTATAATTCCCATACAATTCAATAAATTCTTCTTCAATGCCTGCCTTTTCTGCAATCTCTTTTATATGCTTTATTTTTGCTTTCTGTGCAATTTCAAGGTCATTTAACATATTGCCTCCTTTTTGGTTTTTAAATTAACATTTTATATTTTTTAATGATTTTGTCAATGGTAAAATATAGATATGGAAAAAATAAAAGTAATTGTTGGTCTTTCTGGTGGAATTGATTCATCTATTAGTGCTGTCCTTCTTAAAGAAAAAGGTTATGATGTAGTAGGAGTATTCATGGAAATATTTGATGAAAGGGATAAAAAATTTCTTGATTTTAAAAATGCATGTTATGGTCCAGAGGAAAAAGATATAGAAGACATTGAAAAAATATGTAAGATTTTAAATATCCCTTTCCATATAATTGATTTAAAAAAAGAGTATAAGAAAATTGTCTTACAATATTTTAAAGATGAATATTTGAAAGGAAGGACTCCCAATCCATGTGTAGTATGTAATAGATTTTTAAAATTTGACATGTTATTAAAAAAAGTTTTTTCCTTAGGTATAAATTTTAATTATTTTGCTACAGGCCATTATGCAAGAGTTGAGTATGATAAAAGAAGGGGAAGATATATTTTAAAAAAAGGAATAGATACTGAAAAGGACCAAAGTTATTTTTTATTTTTACTAACACAAGAACAACTTTCAAAGATAATTTTCCCTCTTGGCAATTATACAAAAGAAATGGTGAGAAAAATTGCAAAAGATTATGGTTTACCTTTACTGGATAAAAAAGAAAGTCAAGATTTTATTAGTGGTGACAGATTTTTTCTTTTTGAAAAGAATAGAAAGGAAGGATTTATAGTTGATAAAAATGGGAATATTCTTGGTAAACATAAAGGTATTATATATTATACAATAGGGCAGAGAAGAGGTCTTGGTATTTCAACTGGTAAACCACTTTATGTTGTTGAAATAAATGGAGAAGAAAATAAGATTGTAGTTGGCGAAGAGAATGATTTATATAAAAAGGGATTAATAGTAGAGAATGTTAACTTTGTATCAATTGAAAGATTAAAAAAAGAAATGAAAGTTGAAGTAAAGATAAGATATAAACATAGTCCAGCAAAAGCAATAATAAGACCAATTGACGAAAGTAGAGTAGAGGTTATATTTGAAAAAAATCAGAAAGCACCAACTCCTGGACAGGCAGCAGTTTTTTATATAAAAGATAAACTTATTGGAGGTGGGTTTATATCTTCTGTATTTTAATTTTACAAAATTTTATATTTATGATAAAATAAATTTGCTTAAACAAAATCTCTTAATTTAATTGAGGAGATGAAAAATGGGATTGTGGATAATTAGGAGTTTCTTTTTAACCTTATGTGTTTTGGCAGGTTTTTATAGTTTGCCAAATGCAAAAATAGTTGGTGTTATATTAGGTTTTTTAGGTTCACTTATAGTTATAGGTATTGAAATATTGTTAAGTAAAATACCATTTAAGAAATTAGTTCTTGCAGTTACTGGTTTAATTATTGGTCTTTTGTCAGCAATTCTTGTAGCAAACTTCTTCCTTTTGATTCCATTTGAAAACCAAAAAACTGAAAATTTAATTAGATTTAGTTTATATTTTATTTTTTCATATCTTGGGATTATGGCTGGAATTAAAGGTGTTGAAGAACTTGGTCTTATAATTCCTATATTTGGTGGAGTAAAAGAAGGAGAAAGGCTTTTAATAGTTGATACAAGTGTCTTAATTGATGGGAGAGTTTATGAACTTATGAAAAGTGGATTTATTGATTATAAACTTATCATACCTAAATTTATAATAAAAGAATTACAAACTTTGGCTGATTCCTCAAGTGATACAAAAAGACAAAGGGGAAGAAGAGGACTTGAAGTTTTAAATAAATTAAGAGATGACAATGAAATTGATGCAAAAATTTATGATATTGAATATGCTGAAATAGAGGCTGTGGATACAAAACTTGTAAAACTTGCTTCTGAATTAAAAGCAGCCATTCTTACAAATGATTTTAATCTTACAAAAGTTGCTGAAGTTCAAAATATAAAAGTATTAAATTTAAATACCTTAACAACTTTGATGAGACCAAGATTAATGAGTGGAGAAGAAATTTCATTAAAAATTATAAAAGAGGGGAAAGAAGCGGGTCAGGGAGTTGGATATCTTGAAGATGGAACTATGATTGTTGTTGAACATGCATCAAAATATGTAGGGAAAGTTGTAGATGTGATTATAGATAGTGCGATTCAGACACCTACAGGAAGAATTATCTTTGCAAAATTAAAATGATTTCTCTTATACTGGTAGGTGCTGGAAAAGGAGAAAGATTAGGATTGTCTATTCCAAAATCATTTGTAAAATTAAAAAATAAAGAATTATTTTTATATTCAATTGAAAAATTTTACAAATTTGTAAAAAAAATATTCCTTGCTTTACCAGATGAATATACAGAAAAAAGTAAAGAAATTATAAAAGACAAATTTTCAAAAGTAGTTATTGTAAAAGGTGGGGAAAGAAGACAGGATAGTGTTTTTAATTGTCTTGAAAAAGTAGAAGAAGACATTGTTTTGATTCATGATATTGCAAGACCTTTTGTGAGTGAAAATTTAATAAAAAAAGTTATTGAAAAGACAAAAAAATATGGTGTATGTATTCCTGTCTTAAAAATTTCTGATTCAATAAAAGAACTGAAAGGAAATTTTGTAAAAAGGACGCTTGATAGAGAGAAAATTTTTTTAGTCCAAACACCTCAAGGGTTTAAAACAGATTTAATAAAAAAAGCATATTATATATGTCAAAAAGAAAAAATAGTAGGAGTTGATGACTCTTTCTTTCTTGAGAAAATTGGTTATGGTAAAATTTATTGTGTAGAAGGAGAAAGAAATAATATAAAAATAACTTATCCTGAAGATTTACTTTTTTCAGAATTTTTATTAAAAAAATGGGAAAGGGCATAACTTATCCTTTAGGTTTTTATGCAAGTGGAATAAATTGTGGGATTAAAGAAAATAATAAAGAGGATTTATCTTTAATTTATTCTGTTTCTTCATCTATTGCTTCAGGAACCTTTACCACAAATCAATTTAAATCATATAGTGTTTTATGGTCTATTAAAAATATTAAAAACGAAATAAGAGCAATTTTGATAAATAGTGGAAATGCAAATGCTTGTAATGGTAAAAAAAATTGGGATTTGACCAAAAAACTTATAGAAGAACTTTCTATAAAATTAAAAACAGATAAAAATTCTATTCTTTTTGCTTCTACAGGTATAATTGGTGTTGATTTACCTTATGAAAAGATAAGAAGTGGTTTTGATAGATTGATTGAAAATTTGTCTCCTGAAAATAATTTATTAGCAGTTAAAGGAATAATGACAACAGATACTTTCCCAAAAGAATATGAAATAAATACAGGGATAAAAGGAATAAAAAAAGAAGTATTTATAGGTGGAATGGCAAAAGGGTCAGGGATGATAAATCCAAATATGGCTACAATGCTATGTTTTATTACTACAGATGCTGTGATTGATAAAAAAGCACTTGATATTGCATTAAAAGAAGCAGTTGAAGAATCTTTTAATATGATTACAGTTGATAATGATACAAGTACAAATGATACAGTTATCTGCCTTGCAAATGGATTAGCGAGGAATAAAACAATTCATATAGGAACTCCAGAGTTTGAAATTTTTTCTAATTCATTAAAAATTCTATGTAGAGAACTTGCGAAAAAAATAGCATTTGATGGAGAAGGAGCAAGTAAGTTTATTGAAGTTGTTGTAAATGGTGGTTGGTGTAAAAAAGATGTAAAAAGGGTGGCAAAGAAAGTAGCGGGTTCTTATCTCGTTAAAACAGCAATTGCAGGTGGAGACCCAAATTGGGGTAGAATTGTTGCTGTAGTAGGTTCAACAAATGCTAAAATAGATAAAAAAAGGATGGAACTTAAAATATGCGGAATTAAAGTATTTGAAGGAGAACCATTAAATTATAATAAAGAAAATTTGATAAACTTAATGAAAGATAAAGAAATAAAAATTGAGATTGATTTAAAAAGAGGTAATTTTTATGCTACATCATGGGGATGTGACTTAACAGAAGAATATGTAAAGATTAATAAGGAATATTCATGATAAGCAAAGTTAAAAAATTTAATATTTTTTTTGTTGAAAAAGAAGAAGAATTACTTAAAAGTTTACAAAAACTTGGTATAGTTGAGATTGAAAATTTATCTTTTGAAGGATTTGAAAATAAAAAAATATCAAAAGAAAAAATAGAAGAAAAAATAAGGAAAATTGAATTTTTAAAAAATATACTAATTGAGTATAGTGAAAAGCCCATAAATGAAAAGATTTTTATAAAAGAGGATGAAGAAAGAAAGATTTTAGATTCATTTTCAATAGATGATTTATTCAATTATTATTTTTCTCTTTCTCAAGAAATAGAAAGAAGGAAGAAAGTTATAGAAAGAATAGAAAAATTGGAAGAAGAAATAATTCCTTTTATTGAAACAGAAATAATATTCTATAATATTTTTTCTCTTTCCAATTTCAATTTTTTCATTTTTTCTCTACCTTATAATCAAAAAATAGATGAAATCAATGAAGATTTATATATTGAAAAAATAGGAGAAAACCCAAAAGAAATATTTTATATACTTTTATTCAAGAAAGAAAAAAAAGAAATCGCTGAAAATTTTTTGAAAGAGATTGGTGGAGAAATTTTATTTGTCAGAAAATGGAATAAGAAAATAAGAGAAATTTTTGAAAAATTTGAAAAAGTTAAAAATAAAAATGAAGAATTAATTTCTGAATTAAAAGATAAAATTTCTGGAATTTTAAAATATAAAAAGGAGATTTTCGTAGTTTATGATTATTATATAAGTTTTTATGAATTTTTATCTGTTAAAGAAAGGCTTGGTATTTCTAAATTTGTAAAAGGAATTAAAGGATGGATAAGGGAAAAAGATATAAATCTTCTAAAAGATACAATTTCAAAGATTTTACCTGAAAGTTATTTAGTATTTGAAGAACCCCAAGAAGGAGAAAATGTTCCTATTATTCTTGAAAATAGTAAACTTATTGAACCATTTGAGGTTGTAACTGATTTATATGGAAGACCTATTTATAAAAATATTGACCCAACAGGACCTTTATCTATATTTTTTGCTATCTCTTTTGGATTCTGTCT
>JAMWCO010000030.1 GCA_023818785.1 Candidatus Omnitrophota bacterium | reverse complement strand
AAAATATCCTCCAGAAGGAGAATGGGAAAAATTTCCTGTTCCATTTTTTTATAGAGAAAAACTTGAAAAATTACATAAAATGTATTACAGGACATATTTTGATATAAATAAAATTGAACAAAATAAGAGGTATTACCTTTATTTTGAAAGTATTTATGAGGACTGTGAGATCTGGGTAAATGGGAATAAGGCAGGTGGGAATAAACAAAGTGAAATCCCATTTTATATTGATATAACTGAATTTATAAAAGAAGGTAAAAATGAAATTGTTATTGGTGTAATTGGTTGGATTGCTAATTTAAAGCCAGAATTGCCTAAACCAATTCTTGGTGTTACAAAGTCAGTCAGTTCTTATAGTTTAATAAGACCAGGATGGCCACGCGATACATATGGTATTGGAATAACAAAATCCGTTTATTTAAAAGAGATGCCAGAAATATGGATAGAAAATTGTTTGATAAGGACATGGATTAGTAAAGATGAAATAGAGATAATTTATAAGATAAGAAATGATAAAGATGAAAATGTAAAAATTGAAATAAAACCGTACATTCTATATAATGGTGAAATTGTGAAAGTTCTGGATGAAAATAAATTAAATATTGAAGGTAAAAGTGTGATTGAGAAAAGTTTTTCATATAAGTGGAAGACAGAGAAATTATGGACACCTGAGACACCTTATTTATATCAATTGAAAGTTTTATTATTTAAAAATAAAGTTTTAGTTGATGAAGTTGATTTTAGATTTGGAGCAAGAGAATGGAGTTGGTCAAAAGATAAGATTTATTTAAATGGTAAAGAAATTAAGATTTATGAAGAATATGCTCCTGGTTTATCTGTTGGTTGGCATACAAGATATTCAATAAATTCATCATATAGATTTTTTAATAAGAAAAAATCACTTGGGCAGTTTTCAAATAGGTATTCTTATTATATTGCAAAAGAAACTTTAGATGTAGCAGATGAGATAGGTTTTGTAATTGGGCAGGAGGGTGGGCTTGGAGCAAATGCTGGAGCCTATTACGCATATCAAGATGAAAGATTAAAGGAAAATTTGATAAAAGTTTTTAAAGCAAAAATATGGGAAAGAGGGAACCATCCATCAATAATTTTATGGAATACAGGAAATGAGTGTTATGCTCCATGGCTTGCAAAAGCAGAATGGCTTAAAGAAATAGAAGAAGAAATTTTTAAAATTGACCCAACAAGATTTGTTACTAATGATGCTCAATATGATCTTGAAGGAAAGGCGATGCTTGCAAACCCTCACTACCCTTGGTATGGAGTTTTACCGAATGATGCATATTGGTATGGGAAGCCAGATGAGATACCAGATGATGAGAAAGAAAGAAGAAAAAGACAATTTGAAACAAATCCAGACCCTTGGGATAAACTTGAAATTGATGGGAAAATCAGTACCCTTTTCACATGGAATAGAAAAATGCCTTTATGGATTGGTGAATTTAGTTGGATAGCAGAAGACCAAATACCTGGATTTTATGCTTCCCTATGGGGGGAGGATGTTATGACTTATTTGCCGCCAGTTACCTGGAATAATTGGAGTTTTGGTTCACTTGCAGGAGTAAGTAAGGAAAGGGAATTTTTGTATATTGGATATAGACAGTCAGAAGTTAATTCTTTCCATGCTCATTGTTGGTCCACAGTTCAACCAGAAGCACTTTCCCCAATTGCTATATTCCCGAGAGAGTTTACAAAACAGTTTTATGAAGAAGAAAAAGTTATAAGAAATTTGAGTATTCATAATGATACATTTAAAGAAGGAGAATTTGAAGTTGAGATAAAATTAATTGATAGATGGGATGAGAAAGAATATTTTAGTGAAAAGTTTAGTTTATATTTAAAACAATTTGAGGTTAAATGGAAGAAAGTTGAAATAAAATTACCCAATGTCAAAGAAAGAAAAGAATTTGTTTTTAAATTATCTATTTATTTTAAAGGTAGAAATCTTTATGAAAAGGACTATATTTGGGAAATTGTTCCTAAAAAGGAGATAGAGGATTTAAAGGAAGGTATTCCATTGATAAAACTTTATGATATTTATGGCCAAACAGAAATTGCACTTAAAAAGTTAAAAATAAAATATGTAAAAGTGAATGAATTAAATGAATTAAAAGAAAATGATATATTTGTTATTGGACAGGATTCTCTTGATAAAAAAATTAAAGAAAATGCTGATTACTTAATTGAACTTGTTAAAAATGGGTTATGTTTAATTATTCTTGGACAAAATTATTTTGGGAAAACAGAACCAATAACATTTTGGAAATTTAATTTTAAATATCCTTCAAAACCTGTTTATACATCTACTAGTTATCCAGTCAATTATTCTCATCCAGTTATGAAAAATTTTGATTATTACGATTTCTGTTTTTGGGGGCAGAATCATATTGTAGTTTTTGAACCTTTTGAAATTCCATTAAAAGGAAATTTTAAGCCACTTATTTTAACAAACCATCAAAACAGAAGTAGAGGTCTAACTTTAACTTGTTTAATTGAATTTCCATTAAATTATGGCTCTATATATTTTTGTCAAATGGATTTAATAAATAAATCTAATGTAGTTCCAGCCGCAGACCAACTCTTAATTCAACTTTTAAAATATGGAAAAAGAGGGATAAAATTTGGTAAAAGGTTTAGTATAATGGAAAAAGAAGGTGGTAAATTAATATCATCTATGAATTATAATTTAAATTTTAAAGATATAAAAAGAATTGAGAATTTCAATCCTGGATTTGATATTTTATTTATAGGTGAAAGAGATGAAAAAATAATAAAAAGTATTGGGGATGAATTGGGGAATATAAAGAAATATATTGAGAAAGGTGGTATTGTTTATATATGTGATTTATCAGAGCAAGACAAATTATGGTTTGAAAAAATTATAGAAGGAGAAATTTATTTCAAAACAATTCCAACAACACAAGCAATAAAAATTAACTATGACCCGATGATGGAGGGGATTACAAATGAACAGTTAATATGGGCTATGTTTACAGCAACTCCAATAGAAAAAAGGTCGCCTAATCCTGTTGATATAGTAAGAAAAATTCCTCTAATAAAAACAAATTATCCAAATATCCCTCTTATCTATCCTGAAGGTTTATGGAAGATAAAAGTTGGTAATGGATATATTATCGTTGATAATACAAGATGGAGAGTTTGTAATTTCCCATCATCAAATAGATTTTCCATTTTATTATTAACAAATTTGGGGATAGAAATACAACAGGAGATGCAGAAAATTGGAGGAGAAAAAATTGATTATTCAAAACTTATTTCTCAATATAAAGTTTTTTTTGTTGATTTAAAAAATTTTGTTAACTGGAGATATATTGACGAACCTGGTTCTTCAGGATGGATAGGGCACGGACCATATAGAGATCTAAGGGATATACCAAAAGGAAAAGTTAATTTTTTAGGGATACCTTTTTACATAATTTCACCAGAAGAACAAACCAACACTATAATTTCTTTATTTGGCCCTGACTTTCTTACTGAGACAAGAGAGATACCTGTAAATAAGAAGGCAGAAATCTTAATTTTTTTACATAGTGCAGCATGGGTAAAAGCAAAAGACGGAGAAACAATTGCAAAATATAGGATAAGATATGAGAAAGAATTTATACCACCAGAACCACCTCCAGAAGAAATAATTGAAGTTAAAAGAGGTTTTCATATAGATGACTGGTGGTTTATTGGTATAAAGGAAGATTTTAAACTTAAAGAGGCGGAAATCGCATGGGAAAAGTCTTTTTCAGGACATAGAGCAGGTATTTTTTTTCAAATATGGAAAAATCCAAATCCTGAAATACCTATAAAATGGATAAAAGTAGAAAGCAATAAAAATGCTCAATTTTTCCTTTTTGCAATTACAGGGCTTTTCAAATGAGAAGGAGGAAAAATGGGAAAATGGAGATATTTTGAAATGCTTGATAAAAATGAATTAAATTTGCTCCATAATACAATGCTAAAAATTTTAAATGAAGTTGGATTTTTTGTTGATAATGAAGAAATATTGAAAAAACTTGAAGAGTTTGGTGGTAAAGTAAATTATGATAAAAAAAGAGTATATTTCCCACCAGAATTTATTGAAAATTTTATTGAAGATTCTGAAAAGATTAATTGGTCAAAATTAAAACCAGAAATAACATATCAAGTAAGTTTATATCATGGCTGGTATCTTGACCCATTTGATAATGAATATAAAGTTTTAGATACGGAAATTTTTCTAAAATATTTTAAAATTGCTCAGAACTTATCATTACCATTTGGAGGTATTTATGCAACTCCACTTCCTGAAATTCCAGAAAAATTTTTTCTACCATATTACCATTATCTATGTTTTAAATTTCTTGATAAAGGTTGTTGTTCAATAAATAATATAAAATGGGCAGAATTAATATTAAAAATTTGTGAAATTTATGCAGAAGAAAAGAATTTAAATTTGCAAGATGTAATTTCAAAAAGTCTATTACATATTCATTTTGTTTCTCCTTTAAGATTTACAAAAGAAGAAGCAGAAATATTCTTATATTTTGCAAAAAGAAATTTAAAGATAATTATAGGAGTAATGGATGTCATTGGAAGCACAACCCCTGTTACAATTTCTGGTGCAGTTTCAATGCATTTATCACAGGTAATTTTTTCAAATATAATTTATAGGGCTTTTTTTGGTGATAAAAATTTAACAATATCATGCGAAATCTCTCCACTTGATATGAAAACAACTTATCAACTTTATGGAAGACCTGAAAAAGAAATTTCAAATATTATAATGGCCCAAATTGCAAGAAAATATAAAGCAAGTTTTTGGGCTCATACAGGACATTGTGATGCAAAAATACCATCGCCAGAAAGTGGAATTCAAAAAATTATAAATTCGTTACCATCCCTATTTTCAAGTAAAAAAGCAAATATATGTTGTGGTCTTTTATCAATTGATGAGGTTTATTCTCCAATTCAGATGGTTATAGATAAAGAAATAGTAGAGATACTTAAAAGATTTGCAAAAGAAGAAATCATAGATGAAGAAAAAATTGGTTTTGATATAATAAAAGAAGTTATTGAAAGGAATGAATCTTTTATCGCTTCAGAGCATACAGTTAAATATTTTAAAGACCAATTATGGGAACCAAAAATATTTACAAGGGATATGTTTTTTAATTGGAAGAAGATAGGGATGAAAAAAGATATTGATATTGCAAAAGAAATAGTAAGTGAGGCATTAAATGGTAAAAAAATATTACCAAAAATTTCTGAAAAAACAGAAGATAAAATAATTGATATAATATATAAGTTTACAGGTTATAGAATAAAAAAAGTTGAACCATTGTAAAAAGAAATGGAATTATCAATCTGGAGTAATTTTTATTATGATTTACCATTTGAAAAAGCATTAGAAAAAATAAAAAATACAGGATTTAATTATTCAGATTTATCAGATTCTCATGCTGCATATATATTTGAGAAAATAGAATTGGATAAATTGATTGATATAAAAGAAAAAATTTGTATAAACATATATCAGGTTCATGGTCCTATATGTTCTCTTTATGAAGACCCTAAAAAAGAAATTCTTGAAAGATTGGTTGATTTTGCAGATAGAAGAAAAGAAATAAGGGAAAGAGAAGTAAATTGTATTATTAAATATATTGAGTGGTGTAAAATTTCTGGGATAGAATGTATTGTTGTCCATCCAGGAGGAATAAAAGGAATATGTTTTGATACAAGTCATGCAAATGTTGGGAAGGTTAACATTAATGAATTTATAAAAACAGCAAAAGAAAAGATATATGCAACACATATAAAGATATAAATTTTGATGGGAATTATTTAATAGAAAAGATAAAATGATAGAAATAAAAGATAAAAAAATATTTATAGGAGATTTTCATACTCATTGGTATTGGGATAAAGAGAATCCAACTTTATTTATTTCTGGAATGTATAATTTAGGTTATGATTTTGTTCTTTTATGTGATGGATATAAAGAAAGTAAAAAGATGGATAATTTCTGTAAAATTTATGAAATCCCATTTAAAGTATTCCCTGGGAAAGAATTAGCCAATGAGAATGCACATATAATTTTATGGATTGATGAAAAATTTGAGAGTTATATTGATAAAATTCCTATTAATAATCCATATAATTTTTTAAGAGAAAAGTCAAAACTTATAATATTTGCTCATCCGGCTAAAAATTGGAAAGATTCATTTGATGGAACTTATCAACCACTTTTAAATTTATACAAAGAAAATTTGATAGATGGAATTCAACCAGAAAGTGGAGAAGTTTATAAAATATTTGAAAAAAATAATGTTAAAATATCTGTTGTTGGTGGATTTGATATACATTGTTGTAAACCATTTATTAGATACCCTTTTTATCTTTTTAATAAATTTAATACTTTTCAACACATAATACCTTGTAGTAAATATGCCAGTTGTGTTATTTCAGATGATTTAAGTGAAGAGAGTATAATAAATTCTATTAAAAATTCTCTTTCTGTCTCTTTTAATATTGAAACTTTTGAATTTATAGGAGATAAAGAAATAATAAAATTTTTAATTTTTAATGATTTTATAAAAAAAATTAAAGAAGAACAAAAGAAAAGGGGTGAGATTAAAATAAGAGGAAATGTTTTTGTTGGAGAATTTGGAGAAATTTTATTTGAAAAATCAAAAAAAATTAAATATTTCATTATTCCTTCAGATTCCCTTTTTGAAACAAAAAAAGTAAAGAAATTGAATAGAATAAGAATAAATCAGATATTAAATAGAGAAAATTATTATATTCCTTTAACTATGAAAGATGAAAAAACATTATTTTATGGAATTTATGTAAAAACACCTCTTTCTACAAAAATAAATTCAATCGTAAAAAAAATTAAAGATAGATATGTTCCATTTATTGAAGTTATTATTAAAAATAGAACAAAGGATAAGAAAAAAGGAAATCTAATTTTAGTGTTTGAGAAAGAAAAGAAAGAATATTCTTTATGTGTGAATAAGATAAAAAAACTTTTAATACCAGTTAAAATCAATGACTTTGGGATTGAATATGACGCAAAAATAAAATTAAATTTACAAAATTTTGATATTGTATATCCTTTTAAAATTGCATTTTGTGTTTGTAAATATACAAAAAATCCTTGGGAAATTGATAGAAATACATCTATAAAAATAATTAAAGAAAATATATATAATTTTGAAACCTGGCACGGTATAAATGATTTTTCTGGAGAAATGAATCTTTACTGGGATGAGAAGTATTTTTATTTATATGCAGAAATAATTGATGATATTTTTTATCAGAAATGGAGCAATTGGGAAACATTCTGGGGTGATTCAATTCAGTTTGCTTTTGGCCCATTTTTAAGAAAAATTGATGCTTATGGTTTTAATTATGAACTTATAATTTCAAAAACAGATAAAGGAAATGAGATTTTTATTTGGAATGAATATGGGAAAATAGGGCAGACAAGAAAATTATTTAAAGAAGGGACTCTTGATGTTATAAGGGATGAAGAAAATAAAAAAACAATTTATAAACTTAAAATGCCTTGGAAGTTTTTTAAAGAATTTAAACCAATAGAAAATAAAAGATTCTTATTTTCTATAATTGTTTTTGATAATGATGGGATTATAATGAATAGAAAATGGTTTTATTTTGGAGAAAATATTGGCGTAAGAAAAAGTATGAAAAATGCTCATACAGTTACATTGATAAAATGAGAGCAGAAATTTTACCTTCACAAATAGGTATTTTGAAAGAAGAATATAAAATTTTAGTCTTGCCTGATTTACATATTCCAATAGATATGGAGTTAAAAGAAATTATCTTAAATTCAGATATATTTAAATCAATTGATTATATTATATTACTTGGAGATAATGTTGCATGTTATGGAAATGATAGGGAATATGAGATTTTAAATGAATTCATAAAAAAAATGGGAAAGCCATATACAGCAATAAATGGTAATCATGAGTTTATGTTTGAAGTTGTTGAATATGATGATAAAAATTATGGGAGAATGTGGAAAGCGAATGATAAGAACAAAAGGGGAATACAACTTGAAAGATTTTATAATTTTTTCAACTTGAAAGAAAAATACTGGTATGAAAAAGTTGATGAAATTTTATATATTTTTTTAACAATAGGAAAAGCAGAGAGTGAAAAGATAGAAATACTTCCAGAAAATTGTGAAAAGTTTCTTGAAGAGATTTTTGAAAAATTAGACAATTTAAAATACATTTTTATTTTCTGTCATGCACCTTTAAAAGGGAGTGAAATACCAACATTCAAGTATTATACAGACCAAGGAGACCCATTTATATATTTATCAGAAAATTTAATTAAAAAAATTGAAAAATTGAAAATACCTATTTATTGGTTTTCTGGGCACATTCATTTAAATTATAATCATCCAATGAGTTTAATTAGAAAATTAAATAAAAATTTATATCAAGTAAACTGCCCACCTACATGGAGATTTTCAAGGAGAGATTTAAATGATATAATACCAAAAAGATATAATGAATTCTCATCACTTATAATTGAAAAAAATAAAAAGATAAAATTAAAAATTTTTGAATGGATTAAAAATGAATTTATAAAAGAGTTTAAAATATAGAAATGATTGGCTCAAATATAAGTTTTAGAAATTATTTTGAAGAAGTTAAAAATTTAAAAGAAAATGGTTATAAATATGTTTATTTTGATGGCGATTTTTTAATAGATACAAAAAATAGGCAATTGGAAGATATATTTAAATTAATTAAAGATTTTGAACTTATCCCTTTTTCATTACATAATTTATGGACTTTCCCAGAAGATATTAGAAAAATAGATGATTTTATTTCTCTTCAGGAAAATTTTTTTGAAAAAGCAAAAATACTTGATGTTAAATATTTAACTTATCATTTTGGACTTCCTATAGATATCCAACCAAAAGAGGATTTTAATTTTGAAACTTATTTAAGAAGAAAAGATATTAAAAAAGATGATTATAGAAATATGAACATTGAAATATTAAATATTTTATGTGAAAAGGCAAAAAATTATAATTTATCTTTAACAATTGAAAATTTACCACCTAAATGTCTTTGTGATTTTTCAACAAACTTTGAAGATATACTTAATATAATAAAAGAAGTAAAAAAAGATAATATTGGCATATGTTTTGATTCAGGACATGCAAACATTGCAGGTATTGATTTATATCACTTTATATTAAAATGTAGAGATAAACTCTTTGAGACACATTTTCATGATAATTTTGGTTATATAAAAGATGATAATTCAATAAATGACCTTCATCAGCCATGTGGAATAGGGAATATAAACTGGATGAAAATTATTAAAGGACTTGAGGAGATAAATTTTAAAAATCCAGTTATATTTGAAATAGGTAGTAATTATGAAGTCCTTAATATAAATAAAAATAATTGGTTTAAATTTCATTCCATATATAAAAATAGATTAAAGGAGAACTTTTAATTCTTTCCAATTACCAAAATCCTTTTCACTTAAATAAATTAGCCCAGTTTTTTGGTTTTCTATCTTTGACTTTTTGATATACATAAGCAGATATTATTGGAAATGCAATTGTTGCTTCACAGTATATCATCTCTGTATTTGGAAAATCTACTTTACCCCAGGAGTGTGCCTCTTTTAATGTTGAACCAGAAAGTGCTCCATCTCTTACATCTGCAACTGTTATTTGAATTGCATATTTATGCATTGGAATATTTTCACCAAGAACATCTGCACAAACAACAACATCCTGAGTAAAGTTTTTAGGGACACCTCCTCCTATCATTACAACACCTGTTTGTTTTGCTGCAATTTTTAATTGAGTAAGTTCTTTAAAATCCTTTACAGAATCAATACTTAAATGTCTTTCTGGATTTTTAACCTGGTGATAAACAAGACCAAATCCAGCAGAACAATCAGAAAATGCAGGAACAAATATGGGAACATTTTTTTCATAGCAAGAAAGAATAACTGAATCATCTGTCTTTATCCCATTTTCTTTCAAATATTTTCCCATTTCCAATATAAATTCTCTTGAAGAATAAGTCCTTGGTTCAAGTTTTTCTGCAATCTCTGCAATAGTCATATCACATATTCTTAACTCATCTTCATCAATAAATGTATCATAAATTCTATCTATATGTAATTTGTTTAATTTTCTATCATCAACATCTACACTTCCTATATAATGTCTAAAACCAAGTGCTTCAAAAAAGTCCTGATCAACTATTATTGCTCCTGAAGAAACAATCACATCTACAAGATTATTTCTTACTAAATCACATACAACTTTTTTTAGCCCTGCACTAAAAAGAGAGCCTGCAAGGGTTAAAATTACAGTAATATCTTCATCTTTTAGCATCTTCTCATAAATAAATGCTCCATAAGCAAGACTTCTTGCTGAAAAAGCCATTTTTGAATACATTTCAATTATTGGGACTGCATCTATTTTTTTTATATCTATATGTTCAATAGGAGTTTTCAAATATTCCTTCTTTTCTTCTTTCATCCTTCCTCCTTTTATACATTTTCCTATTTAATTAATTTTACTATATTACCTTAGATTTGTAAAAACTTTATTTGTAATGATTTTTGGTAAAAATTTATTTCTAAAGATATTTTTTATTCAGAAAAAAAGTAAGGAGAAGGAATAAGATATTGTTTATATCCACACAAAAATTGAGAGATATTCATTCTATTCTTCCCTTCTATTTTTAATTCTTTTATTTTTATTGTTCCATTTCCACATGAAACTTCAATATAATCTTTTTCTATTTTTATAATTTCTCCGGGATTCCCAAAAACTCCTTTGTTTTCTCCTATTTCTGTTTTATATATCTTGATAAGTTTTTTTGTTGAATTTATTTTTAGATAAGTATATGCAGTTGGCCAGATAATAACTCCTCTAACAAGATTATGTATTTTTTCTGATGTATTTCCCCAATTTATAAGTCCATCTTCCTTTTTTAGTTTTGGGGCATAAGATGGTACTCCTATTTGAGGATATGTTTTTTCATTTCTTTTTATCCTATCTATTCCTTCAATTAAAAGTTGAGCAGAAATCATAGAAAGTTTATTTTTTAATGTAAAACCATTATCAATAGGTAGTATTTCAACTTCTTTCTGTATTATTATTTCTCCTGTATCAACTTTTTCATCCATTTTTATTAAGGTTATTCCTGTTTTTGTCTCTCCATTTATTATTGCCCATTCAATCGGTGCTGGACCTCTATATTTTGGTAAAAGGGAAGGGTGGAGATTTATAGAAGCGATTTTAGGTATAATTAAAATTGAATAGGGAAGAATTTTACCATAGGAAATCAAAATTATTAAATCAGGTGCTATTTTTTTTATCTTACATATAAATTCTTCATCAAATTTTTCTGGTTGATAAATATTTATTCCATTCATAGTCGCCCATTCTTTTATTGGAGAAGGAGATATTTTAAGCCCTCTCCCCTTTGGCTTATCAAGGGCAGTTACTACACCAACAATTTCAAAATTTCTTTTTTTTAATGCCTCAAGAGAAGGAATACCAAAAATATCGCTCCCAAAAAATAATATTCTCATTTTTGAAAAATTAAAGAAGCAGAAGAAACTATCCCTGAATCAACTCCAAGTCCAGAAGGAACAACTTTTAAATTTTTTGTCAATATCTTCATTGCTCTTTCTTTAATTGTTTTTTCAATTGTATCAAATAATATTTTACCTGCCTGTGCTATTCCACCACCAATCACAATAATATCTGGATTTAAAAGATTGACAAGACCTGAAAACATTGCTCCAAGACAAATTCCAACATCTATCCATATACTTTCAGCAAATTTATCTCCAAGTTTATATGCATCAGAAATTATTTTTGGTGTTATTTTGTTTAAATCTCCATTTACAAGTTCATATATCTTTGTTTTTTCTCCTTTTTTTATCCCTTTTATTGCTCTTTCAACAATATAATCCCTACCAACAAATCTTTCAATACATCCAATATTCCCACATTTACATTTAGGACCTTTATAATCAATTGGAATATGACCTATTTCTACTGCTGAATATTTACCACCTCTTAAAAGTTTTCCATCTTTAACTATTCCACCACCAAGACCAGTTCCAAGAGTTATACATATCATAGTTTTGCTTCCTTTACCTGCTCCAAAAAGATATTCTCCCCATGCAATAGTATTTACATCATTTTCAACAACAACTTTCTTTTTAAATTTTTCTTCAAATATTTTCTTTAAATTTAAATTATCCCAGTCAGGAAGATTTGGTGCTTCATAAACAATTCCTTGGTCATCAACAACTCCTGGAGTTCCAATTCCTATACCTTCAATATCTGGTTCATAAGCAAATATTATACTTTTTTCAATTTGAGATAGAACAATATCTCTATCATTTTTTTCTGCAAGTGTTGGAAATTGTTCTTTTTTTAAAATTTCACCATTTTCATTTACAAGTCCTGCTTTTATATAAGTCCCACCTAAATCAATACCAATCGCTCTTTTCATCTTTTCTCCTTTCTGCTTATTTATTCACAAAAAATAAAAAATGTCAAGAGTTTGTATAAGTTGAATACATTGTTAACATTTTTTCATCTTCTCATAGATTCAATTTTACACATACTTTAACTATTTTATCCTGTTTTTCTTTGCTGCTAATTTTTTCTCAACTTCTTCAGAGATATGATGTTTCAAAGACACCTTATCAAAGGGTGATGGGATGTGGTGAAATTGAAGAGAGTAAAAAGAGGGAATTGGAGAGGATATATAAAAGTTTAAATCCAGAAAAATTAAGGGGGGAGGTTAACCAATTGCAGGAAGAATTATTTGAGGTAGTGAGAAGGAAGAGGTTATATGAGAAAAGGAAATTGGGAAAAGAAGAGATTTTCGTGTAGAAAAATTAATGATATTATGAAAAGGCTACCCTCAAGGGCTTAGATTGATGTATAATCAATCTATCCCAAAACAAAGAAAGCTGACTATATAAT
>JAMWCO010000029.1 GCA_023818785.1 Candidatus Omnitrophota bacterium | reverse complement strand
TATAGAATTTTTTATTGAAAATAATATACCGATTGAGTTTATTACAAAATCAGTTATCCCTGAAAGTGTAATTGAAAAAATTAAAGGACAGAAACATTCTTTTGGACAAGTTACTATTTTAACTATAAATGAAGATATGAGGAAAAAATTGATGAAAAAAGGAGCCAATACATCTTTATTATTTAAAAATATTGAAAAAATGGCTAAAAGTGGAATTTTTTGTGTTTGTAGGATAGACCCTTTAATTCCATTTATTACCGATAATAAGAAAGAAATAGAAATACTTGTAAAAAAAGCAGTTGATAGTGGTGCAAAGCATATTGTAGCAAGTATAATGGATATCCCTCAGACGATTAGGGAAGATATATTAAGTTATATAAATAAAGTTTTTGGGAGAGAAATAATGAAAAAAATAGAAAATTTATATAGTGAAAAAATAGGTAGTTGGTTTCATTCAGATATAAAATATAGAAAAGAAATCTTTACTTTTTTAAGGGAGATTTGTGATAAAAATAATGTTTCTTTTGCTCTTTGTATGGAATATGAGAGAAAAGATGACAAAATAATAGGTTTAAATAAAGAGTTTATGACAAGTAATAATTGTGAAGGAATTGATATACCTATTTATTTTAGAAAGGATAATAAGTTTTATCCTTATGATTGTCTTGGAAATTGTTTAAGTTGTAAGGATGGAAAATGTGGAATAATAGAACTTGCTCAAGGAAATAGAAAAGAGAATTTTTCTGGATGGGATTACTATGATTATTTAAGGTGGAATAAAGTTATAAAAAAAGGAGAAACCTTATTATGAGAATTATACTTGCATCAAAATCAGAAAGGAGAAAAGAGTTATTAAAGAGAATATGTAAAAATTTTGAAGTAATTGATAGTAATTTTGATGAAAGTAAGATAGATGAAAAAGAACCAGTTAAATACGCAATATATTGTGCAATTGAAAAAGCAAAAATTGTTGGTGAAAAATATCCTGATGCAGTTGTAATAGGTGCAGATACTATTGTTTCTTTGAATAATGAAATTATAGGGAAACCTTCAAATTACAAAGAAGCAAAAGAGATTTTAAAGAAACTTTCAGGGACAGAACATCAAGTTATTACAGGGATTGCATTGTATAAGAAAGAAGAAGGGAGATTGATTAGCGATTATGAATTGAGTTATGTTAAATTCAGAAATATTAAAGATGAAGAAATTGAAGAATATTTAAATAAAGAAGATTTTTTAGATAAAGCAGGTGCATATGGGATTCAAGATATAAAAGATAGGTTTGTTGAGTATATCAAAGGTGATTTTGATAATGTTGTTGGACTCCCAGTAGAAAAATTAAAAAGATATCTTGAAGATTTTGTTTATGAAGAAGTAAATGTTGAAATTTATGATATTGCTTTCCCAAATAATTGGGGTGTAGGTAGATGTGGAAATTTAGTTATATTTGTTCCACAAGCAGTTATTGGAGATAGAGTAAAAATTAGGGTTTTGAAACCAAAAAAGAATTTTTCTTTTGGTGAAATACTTGAAATTGAAAAACCATCAGAGTATAGAGTAATACCAGAATGTGAACATTTTGGAATTTGTGGTGGTTGTGTTTTGCAGAATTTTTTATATGAAAAACAGATTGAAATTAAAAAGAAATATTTAATTCACTCCTTAAAAAAAATAGGGAATATTGAAAATATTAATTTAAAAGAGATTATACCCTCTCCTGAAATTTATTTTTATAGAAATAAGATGGAATTTGCTTTTGGTATAGAAGAAAAGTTAGTCATTGGTTTAAGAGAAAGGAGTTTACCATATAAGAAATATACTAAAAAGGTTGTTCCATTAAAAAATTGTTCTATTTTCAGTAAAAAAATTGGAAAGATTTTCCCAATCGTTTGTGAATTTTTTTCTTCAATGAATTTACCTCCTTATGACCCTTTTAAGAAAACAGGTGTTTTAAGGCATCTTGTAATTAAAGAAAGTAAAGTTAAAGATGAAATGATGTTGGTTTTTGTTACAAAAAGTAAAGTTAATATAGATTTTAGTAAGTTGATTGATTTATTAGTAAAAGAAATAAAAGAGATAAAAAGTATTTACTGGGTGGAAAATGACCAGTTATCAGATGTTGTGAGTTATGAAAAAAAACACTTACTTTATGGGAAAGAGTATATTGAAGAAAGAATAAAGAATTTAATTTTTAGAATATATCCTGAAACATTTTTTCAACCAAATACAAAGACAACAGAAATACTTTATGAGAAAATTAAAGAAAATATAAAAGAAGGAAGTAATGTTTTGAGTTTGTTTTGTGGAACAGGACCTATAGAAATATTTATTTCTGAAAAAGTAAAAAATGTAATTGGAGTTGATTGGGATAATTCAAATATAAATACTGCTAATGAAAATTCTTTAATAAATAATATTAAAAACTGTAGATTTTATGTTGAAAATGTTGATACTTTTTTAAATAGAGATATTTTTAATTACTTTGACCATTTAATAGTTGACCCTCCAAGAGGTGGTTTGAGTAAAAAGAGCGTGAAGAAAATATTAAAGAAAAATATTTTAAATATTATATATGTTTCCTGCAATCCTTCAACATTAGCAAGAGATTTAAATGAAATAATAAAAGGTGGGTATATTTTAAAAGATATATATTTAATAGATTGTTTCCCACATACAACTCATATTGAATCAGTTGCAATCTTAGAGAAGATTTAAATCTGGAATTTTATATCTGTTTCAATCTTTGCATTCTCATATTTTTTTATTATTTGTAAAAATTTTTCTAAAGGATAGTTTTTAAATTTTTCATTATAATCTTTAATGAAATTTAAAAGGTCATCCAATCTGAGAAAACTTGCCTTCAAACCCTCATACAAAATTTCAAATTCATTTTTAGTGATGTCAATTTTTTCTTTTAATTCATTATAAATCTGTTCTTTCTTCTTTTCTTCTATTATTAAAATAAATTCATCTTCAATTGTTTTTTCTCCATCAATTCCAAATTCATAACCATAAGGTTTTATTTCATTTATAAACACTTCTATATTTTTTAAAATTTTCTTCATTGCTAATTTTCTGTAATATATTCCAAATAGAATTGGTAGTATAATTAAGAGGAAAATAAAATATAAACCTGTTCCTGTTATTCCAACAAAAAGTCCAAATCCTGGAGTTCCAAAATATATTACTTTTACATATTCAATAAAACCAGTTATTACACCATTTTTAAGTTTGAAAATTAAAGAATATAGAAAATCAATTATTATTAAAGAAAAACCAACAATTAGTCCTCTTATATATCCATAATCCTGAGCATTTTCTTCTGTTAAAGTAAGAGGTATTCCTAAAAATTTCTTTTCTTTTTTTAGAAAAATATTTGTTATTTTAAATAAATGTTCTTTTACATATTCAATTTTTTCAAAACTACCATAGATTATGAACTCTTTTGAATTTTTAAAAATAGCACAGAATTTATTTGTAGGAGGATTAAAATTACTATAAAAATATGGAAATGTAAAGTTCTCTTTAGTATATATTTCCCATTTGCCAGAATCTGTTTCAAGCGTTTCTATTTTATTAAATCCAAGGTATCCAAGTAGTTGATATGTCTTTTCCTTTATTTTATTAAAATATTTTATTTTTTCATAAATCCTTTTGTTTTCATTTGCCATACTTTTATTTTACCCTTGAAATTATTTGACTTCAAATATAAAAAATGATAAAATAAAAAATTAAAATGGAGGTCTTTTTATGGAAAACAAAAATTTAACAAATTATGATGCGACTGCTATACAAGTGCTTAGCGGAATGGAAGCGGTTAGAAAAAGACCTGCCATGTATATTGGAGATACTTCAACAGGAGGACTCCATCATCTTGTTTTTGAAGTAGTTGATAATAGTATAGATGAAGCAATGGCTGGTTTTTGTGATGAAATTCATGTAATAGTTCATCCAGACAATATTGTAACTGTTGATGATAATGGGAGGGGGATTCCAGTAGATATACATAAAACAGAAAAAAGGCCTGCAGTTGAAGTTGTTATGACTATTTTACATGCTGGTGGTAAATTTGATAAAAAAGTTTATAAGGTTTCTGGAGGATTACATGGTGTTGGTGTTTCTGTTGTTAATGCTCTTTCAGAATATCTTGAAGTAGAGGTTAGAAGAGATGGTAAAGTATATTATCAGAGATATGAAAGAGGATTCCCTGTAACACCATTAAAAGTTATAGGAAAGACAGACAAGACAGGAACAAAGATTACTTTTAAACCAGATGAGGAAATTTTTGAAACAGTTGTTTTTGACGAAAATATACTTATTGCCCGACTTAAAGAACTTGCTTTTTTAAATGCTGGATTAAAAATTGTATTTGAAGATGAAAGAAAAAATATAAAGGAAGAATTTAAATATGATGGTGGTATTATATCTTTTGTAGAGTATTTAAATAAAAATAAGAAAGTTATTAATCCTAAGCCATTTTATGTGAGAAAACTTGTTGAAGATATTGAAGTGGAGATTTCTTTTCAATATAATGATGGGTATAGTGAAACTCTTATTTCTTTTGCAAATAATGTAAATACAAGAGAGGGCGGAACCCATTTAACAGGTTTTAGGAGTGGACTTACAAGGGCAATAAATGAATATGGAAGAAAGAATAATTTCCTTGGAAATTTAAGTTTAGCAGGAGAGGATATAAAAGAAGGATTGACTGGTATTGTTTCAGTTAAAGTTCCAGAACCACAATTTGAAGGACAAACAAAAGCAAAACTTGGGAATTCAAAAGTAAGATTTATTGTTGAAAGTATAGTTTATGAGAATGTTTTGACTTATCTTGAAGAAAATCCTGAAAGTGGAAGAGAAATTTTGAATAAATGTATTGCTACTGCAAAAGCAAGAGAAGCAGCAAGAAAAGCAAGAGAGTTAACAAGAAAGAAATTGCTTGAGACAGGCGCTCTTCCAGGGAAACTTGCTGATTGTTCTATAAAAGAACCAGATAAAAGAGAGTTATTTATAGTAGAAGGTGATTCTGCTGGAGGGAGTGCAAAACAAGGTAGAGATAGAACTTTTCAAGCAATCCTTCCATTGAGAGGGAAAATAATTAACACTGAAAAAGCAACTCTTGAGAAAGTTTTAAATAATGAAGAGATTAAGACAATGATAAGTGCTATAGGTGGAGGTGTTGGTGATGATTTTGATATAAGTAAGGTAAGATATCATAGAATTATCATAATGACAGATGCAGATGTTGATGGAGCACATATAAAAACACTTCTTTTAACTTTCTTTTATAGACAAATGACAGACCTTATAAAACATGGTTATGTATATGTTGCACAGCCACCACTTTATAAAGTTAAAAAAGGTAAAAAAGAGTTTTATATTGAAACAGAGAATGAGATGGACAAAGTTATTATAAATTTTGCAGAAGAACATTTGAAATTTTATATAAATTATGACTCAAAATTGATAGAATATAATGGGAAAATATCCATATTTTATGAATTGAGTAAAAAACTTATTGAAATTATAAAATTATTAGAGATGAAAAATTTAGATATTCATAAGATAATTACTTTCTACAAAAAAAATAAAAAACTACCTTCATATTATTTAATATATGAAAATGAAGAGATGTTTTTATCTGATGAAGAAGAAGTAAGTAAATATCTGAGTAAAAAAGGAGAAAAATTTGACCTATTTTCAAAAGATAGTGGGAAAAATTATAAACTTATTGAGATGTATGAAACAAAAGAATTACAGAAAATTTTTAAAAAATTGGAAGAACTGAAAGTAAATTCTGATAAAATTTTTGATAAAAATTTTTTAATAAAGGATGAGAAGGGTAAAGAAGAAAAAGTTTCTTTGATAGAAATATATGAGAAGATAAAAGAAAAGGAGAAAGGGAATCTTGTAATACAAAGATATAAAGGGCTTGGTGAGATGAATCCTGAACAGTTATGGGAAACAACAATGAATCCTAATACAAGAAGGTTGAAAAAAATCACTATTGAAGACGCAATAAAGGCAGAAGAGATATTTACAGTATTAATGGGAGAAGTAGTTGAACCGAGAAGAGAATTTATAGAAAGATATGCTAAAGAAGTAAAAAACCTTGATATTTAAGAAGATGGAAGGCGAAAAAATAATAACAGTTGGGATAGAAGAGGAGATGAAGGAATCCTACATTGATTATGCTATGAGTGTTATTGTTGGAAGGGCTTTACCAGATGTTAGAGATGGTTTGAAGCCAGTTCATAGGAGAATACTTTATGGCATGCTTGAACTTGGATTAGAATCAGGAAAACCTTTTAAAAAATCAGCCAGAATTGTTGGAGAAGTGATGGGAAAGTATCATCCTCATGGAGATGCTCCAATTTATGAAGCAATAGCAAGAATGGCTCAAAATTTTTCTTTAAGATATCCATTAATAGAAGGGCAGGGAAATTTTGGTTCTATTGATGGAGACCCACCTGCTGCTATGAGATATACAGAAGCACGTCTTGCACCAATTTGTATGGAGATGTTAAAGGATATTGATAAAGAGACAGTTGATTTTACTCCAAATTTTGATGAATCTCTTATGGAACCAGTTGTTTTACCAAGTAGAATCCCTAATCTTTTAATAAATGGTTCTTCAGGAATTGCTGTTGGGATGGCAACAAATATGCCTCCTCATAATTTATCAGAAGTAATAGATTCTCTTATAAAATTGATTGAAAATCCTGACATAACTATAGAAGAATTAATGGAAGTATTACCTGGTCCAGATTTTCCTACTGGTGGAATTATATGTGGTAGAGAAGGAGTAAAAAATGCATATAAGACAGGTAAAGGAATAATAATATTAAGAGGGAAAATTGAGATAGAAGAAGAAAAGAATAAAACAAATATAATTATAAAAGAAATTCCATTTGAAGTTAATAAATCTAATCTTGTTGAAGAAATAGCAAATCTTGTTGAAAATGGGAAAATTGGTGGAGTTAGTGAGGTAAGAGATGAATCTGATAAGGAAGGGACAAGAATAGTTCTTGAAGTTAAAAAGGGTGAAAATGTAGATATAATAGTAAATCAACTTTATAAACATACTCAACTTCAAACATCTTATGGGATAATAAATCTTGCTCTTGTAAATAGACAACCAAGACTTTTGAATTTAAAAGAATTATTGCAACTTTTTGTAGATTTTAGACAAGAAATTGTAGTAAGAAGGACAAGGTATGAATTGAGGAAAGCAGAAGAGAGACATCATATAGTTTGTGGTTTAATTACTGCTATTGATAATCTTGATGATGTAATTGATTTAATAAGAGGTTCAAAAAATGTTGATGAAGCAAGAACAAAATTAATTAAAAAATTCAAAATCACAGAAATTCAAAGCAATGCTATTTTAAATATGCCTCTTTCAAGATTGACAGGGCTTGAAAGAGAAAAAATTTTAAATGAAAGAAAGGAATTAGAAAGTAAGATAGGTGAATATAAAAAGATTCTTCAAGACCCAGAAGAAGTAAAAAAAATAATTAAGAATGAACTTTTAGAAATCAAAGAGAAATTTGGAGACAAAAGGAAAACAGAATTTATTGAGAGTATTGAAGAATTTGAAGATATTGACCTTGTGAGACCTGAAGATATTGTAATAACTATTTCTAATGAAGGTTATATAAAAAGAACTCCTCTTGACTTATTTAGAAGACAAAGAAGAGGAGGGAAAGGTTTTATTGGTGCTTCTACTAAGGAAGAAGATTTTATAAAACATCTTTTACTAACTTCAACAACAGATACAATTTTATTTTTTACCAATAGAGGAATAGTTCATTGGTTAATGGGATATTTAGTCCCTGAAGGGGGTAGAATAGCAAAAGGGAAACCAATAATAAACCTTTTAAAAATTGAACAAGGAGAAAAGATATCCGCAGTAATTCCTGTAAAGGAATTTTCAAAGGATAAGTTCTTATTAATGATTACTAAAAATGGACTTGTAAAAAAGACATCTCTTGAAAAATATAGTAGACCAAGGAAAGGTGGAATTATAGGAATTGACTTAAAAGAATGGGATGAATTAATTGATGTAAAATTGACTGATGGTAATAATCATATAATTTTAAGTACTAAAAAAGGTTTAAGTATTAGATTTCCAGAGAAAGAAGTTAGACCAGTTGGTAGGAATGCAGCAGGAGTAATAGGGATAAGGTTTAAAAATAAAGAAGATGGAGTAGTAGGGTGTGAGATTGTAAAACCTGACAAGGAAGATTTATCATTGTTAACAGTTTGTAAGAGGGGATATGGTAAAAGAACATCTATAAAAGAATATAGGGTTCAACATAGAGGAGGTAAAGGTATAATTGATATAAAGGTTGGGGAAAAGAATGGAGAAGTTGTTGGAATAAAGTTAGTTTCTGAAAAGGATGAAGCAATTTTAACAACAAAGAAGGGAATAGTTATAAGAATAAAAGTTTCTGATGTAAGAGTTATCGGAAGAAATACTAAAGGTGTAAGACTTATAAATTTACCAGAAGATGATGAAATAACAGATATAACAATTGTAGAAAAAGAAGATAATGGAAAGTAAAATTGAAATTATAAATCATACTGCAGATATTGGGATAAAAGTTTCAGGGAAAACCATAGAGGAATTATTTCTCAATTCTGCAAAAGGTCTTTATGAAATAATAGATGTAAAATATAATGGATATGAAGATTTATTAAAAATAAATCTTAGAGGTGATAATCTTGAAGAATTATTGATAAAATTTTTAAATGAGTTGATATATTATATAGAAACAAAAAAAATAGGAGGTGATATAGAAAAAGTTAAAATTGAAAATGTGAAAGGAGAATATGAATTGAATGTAGAGTTGAAAGTAAAAAAAATAGAGAATATTGGTAAAGAAGTAAAATCAGCGACATATCATAATTTAAAAATAGAAAAAGTGAAAGACCAATATTACACAGTAATTATTTTTGATTTATAAATATAGGAGAAAAAATGAAAAAAGTAGAAAAAGAATATTTCTTGAAATTACTTGAAAAAGAGAAAGAAAAAATATCAAAAAATTTAAGTTATGCAAGAGAAGTAATTGAAAGGGGAGAAAAAGGTGTTCCAACTCATATTGCTGATTATGGAACAGATGAATTTGAAAAAGACCTTGAAGTTGGACTTTCAAATTCAGAGAGTAAGATTCTTCAAGCAGTTGATATAGCGATTAAAAAAATAAAAGATGGTAGTTATGGAATTTGTGAAGGTTGTGGGAAACAAATACCAAAGGAAAGATTGAAAGTAATTCCCTATGCAAGATTTTGTATAAAATGTCAAACAGAAAGAGAAAAAAGTGAAAAATAAACTTACTCATTTTTTTATTACATTCTTTTTATCCCTTATATTTGACAGAATTACAAAAAATTTTTTTAAAGAATTTTTAGAAAAAAATAATGGCAATTTTGATGTTTTTAATTTTTTTTCTTTTACTCTTGTTAAAAATTATGGCATTTTTTTTGGTTTTTTAAGTAATGAAAAAATACATTTTTTTTTAATTTCTTTTTCAATAATTTCTATTATTCTTATCTTTTTTTATATTCTAAAATTAGAAAAAAAAGAAAAATACTATCTATTTTCTTTTGGTCTTATTGAGGGTGGTATTACTGGGAATCTGATTGATAGAATAAAATATGGATATGTTATTGACTTTATAAATTTCCATTTCTGGCCTGTTTTTAATTTTGCAGATAGTTTTATAGTGATAGGAATAATTTTATTTTTTATTAAACAATTAAGGAGTTAAATGCATCCAATTTTTTTAAAAATTGGAAATTTTGTCATTTACTGGTATGGTGTATTTGTTGCCATTGCTGTTTTTGTTTCTGTTTATTTATTTCAAAAAGAAGCAATTAAAGAAGGTTATGATGAGAAAATAATTTCACAGATTATATTTTGGACAATTTTTTTTGGTATAATTGGAGGTAGATTTTTGCATATTTTTGTAAATCTTCCTTATTATTATTTACACCCTTTAGAAATATTAAAAATAAGAAATGGTGGACTTGCTGTTGAAGGTGCAATAATTTTTTCTCTATTTTTTCTTATTTTATATAGTAAAATAAAAAGAATTTCAACAATTCATCTTCTTGATACAATTTCAATTTTTGTTCCATTAGGACAGGCAATTGGAAGGATAGGATGTTTTTTAAATGGTTGCTGTTATGGTAAATATACAGATTTTTTCTTTGGTGTAAAATTTCCATTTCTTGAAAAAAAGGTTCATCCAACACAGATTTATTATTCTACTTCTTATTTAATACTATTTTTTGTTCTTAAAAATTTATCAATTAAATTAAAAAAAGGAGAAGGATTTATTTTTTCTACTTATTTAATTGGATTTTCATTAATAAGATATTTTATTGATTTTTTAAGAGGAGACCTTAAAAAAACATCTCTTGATTTATATTCAACACAGATAATAGCAATACTTATTTTCATAGGAACAGGAGTTTATATTATAATAAAAATGTTAAAGAAAGGAGGTGATAAAAATGGCAAAACTTGTATTTGATTATCCCTTTATGGCAAAAGATTATAAGTTGAAAAAAGAAATTATTTATATAGGAAGACAGAATACTAATGATATCACTATTCCCGATTATATATATTTTAAAGATTTATCAGAAAGTACACAAAGATTATATTTAGATTCATTAATGAAAGTTTCAAGAATTCATGCAAGAATAACTAAAAAAAATGATGGTTGGTATATTGAAGATATTGGAACTAATGGACTTGGGAGCCAATATGGAACTTATGTAAATATGGCTCGGATTGAAGTCAAAAAACCTTATAAACTTGTTAATAACGATGAAATAAGGTTTGGTGCAATAGTTTGTAAATTTGTTGAAGATTGAAACTTTATTTCTTAAAGTCCATCTAAAATTATAAAAGCAAAAGGAGGAATATGAATCTTGAAAAATTTACAATTAAAGCGCAAGAAGCGTTGATGAATGCTCAGGCAATAGCACAGGAAAATAGGAATAATGAAGTAGATGTTTTACATTTAACTTATGCTTTAATTGAAAATGACGAAACAGTTATTGATATTTTAAATACATTAGGTGTAAATATTGAAAATTTAAAAAGAGATATTAAAGATGAAATAGATAATCTTCCTAAAATAACAAGCCCAAAATCAACTTTTTATATAAGTCCTGCTTTAAATCAAGTTCTTTATAAAAGTCAAACATATAGTAAAACATTTGGAGATGAATATATAAGTGTTGAACATTTATTAATTTCTTTATCTGATGTTGATACAAATGTAAAAAAGATTTTTGAAAGATATAATATTTTTAAGGATAGAGTTATAAAAATTATTCAGCAATTGAGAAATGGAGAAAGAATAACTGATAGAGAAGACCAAAAACATTATAAAGTTCTTGAAAAGTTTACAAGAGACCTAACAGACCTTGCGAGAAAAGGGAAACTTGACCCTGTTATTGGAAGAGATGAAGAAATAAGAAGGGTTATTCAGATTTTATCAAGAAGGGCAAAAAATAATCCTGTTTTAATAGGAGAACCAGGAGTTGGTAAAACAGCAATAGTTGAAGGACTTGCAAGAAGAATTGTTTCTGGAGATGTTCCTGATACATTGAAAAATAAAAAAGTTATTGCTCTTGATTTAGGTGCTCTTGTTGCAGGAACAAAATATAGAGGTGAATTTGAGGATAGATTAAAAGCACTTTTAAAAGAGATTGAAAAGAGTGAAGGAGAGATTATTCTTTTTATAGATGAACTCCATACACTTGTTGGAGCAGGTGCAGCAGAAGGAGCAATTGATGCTTCTAATATGTTAAAACCAGCCCTTGCAAGAGGAACATTGAGATGTATAGGGGCAACAACTCTTGATGAATATAGAAAATATATAGAAAAAGATAGAGCACTTGAAAGGAGATTTCAGCCATTATATGTTAAAGAGCCAAGTGTAGAAGAGACAATTTCTATTTTAAGGGGTTTAAAAGAAAAATATGAGGTTCATCATGGAGTTAAAATAATAGATAGTGCTATTGTTGCAGCAGCAGTTTTATCACATAGATATATAAGTGGAAGATTTCTACCCGATAAAGCAATTGACCTTATTGATGAAGCAGCAAGTAAGTTAAAGATGGAAATTGAGAGTATGCCAACAGAACTTGATGAGATAGAAAGAAGAATAACACAACTTGAGATTGAGAGACAGGCGCTTAAAAGGGAAAATTCTCCTGAAATTCAGGAAAGACTTAAAAAATTAGAAGAAGAAATTTCTGAATTAAGAAAAGAGAGAGATAAATTATATACACAATGGGTGTCTGAAAAAGAAATAGTTGAGAAAATAAGAAAAATAAAAGAACAGATTGAAATTGCAAGAAATATAATAGAAAAGGCACAGAGAGAAGGAGACCTTGATAAAGCAGCAGAATATAAGTATGGAAAACTTATTGAATTAAATAAACAACTTGAGGAAGAAACAAAAAAATTGAAAGAGATTCAGAAAGGTAGAGGGCTTTTAAAGGATGAAGTAAATGAAGAAGATATTGCTGAAATTGTATCCAAATGGACTGGTATCCCTGTTCATAGAATGCTTGAAGGAGAGGTTGAAAAATTGGTGAAGATGGAAGAAAGGTTATCAAGAAGAGTTGTTGGTCAAGATGAAGCAATAAGGGCTGTTTCAAATGCTATTAGAAGGAATAGAGCAGGTCTTTCAGATCCAAATAGACCTATTGGTTCATTTATCTTTCTTGGACCAACAGGAGTTGGTAAAACAGAACTTGCAAAAACTCTTGCTGAATTTTTATTTAATGATGAAAATGCATTGGTTCGTCTTGATATGAGTGAATATATGGAAAAACATACTGTTTCCCGTCTTATAGGAGCACCACCTGGATATGTTGGATATGAAGAAGGGGGGCAATTAACAGAAAGAATTAGAAGAAGGCCATATAGTGTCATTTTACTTGATGAAATTGAAAAAGCACATCAAGATGTGTTTAACATTCTTCTTCAACTTCTTGATGATGGTAGATTAACAGATGGACATGGGAGAACAGTAGATTTTAGAAATACTGTTGTTATTATGACTTCAAATATAGGGAGTCAATTTATAACTTCTTTTAAAGATGAGAAATTAATAAGAGAAAAAATAATGGAAGCATTAAAGTCAAAGTTTAGACCAGAATTTTTAAATAGGATTGATGAAATCATTATTTTTAATCGTCTTAAAAAAGAAGACATTTTAAAAATTGTAAATATTCAAATTTCATATTTACAGAA
>JAMWCO010000028.1 GCA_023818785.1 Candidatus Omnitrophota bacterium | reverse complement strand
CTTCCATGCCCTCCTTTACCTTCTATTATTATATTAAATCTATCTGTATTCGCCATAACAACTCCTTTTTCAATATAAATTTTAAAAATGGGTATAGAAGGAAAAAAATGGAATCCAATAAGTGCATCAAGATTTTCAACAACACCTTCTTTTATTAAAGTTGCTGCTCCTCCTGGTGGAGTCTCTTCACATGGTTGGAAAATCAATTTTACATTACATTTAAGATAATCAATAAATCTATATAAAATTTTACCTACACCAAGAAGTGTTGCCATATGTCCATCATGTCCACATGCATGCATTATACCTTTATTTTTTGAAGAAAAAGAAAGGTTTGTTTCTTCATTAATTGGTAAAGCATCCATATCTGCTCTTATCCCTAATGTTTTTTGGAGATTCTTATTTATAAATCCTATCACTCCTGTCTTCCCTTTAATTTCAAAAGGAATGCCTATTTGTCCCAATATACTTTGTATTTTTTTACTTGTCTCATATTCCTTAAATCCAAGTTCAGGATACATATGAAAAAACCTTCTCCAATTAATAATTTCTCTTTCAATCTTGTTAACTTCTTTTTCAATTAATGGGTCAAACATTCTATTCCTTTCTTATAAATAAAAGTTCAATCTTTTCACTCATTAATTTGTTTTTTATATCATTAATCATTCTATCTACAACTTCTATCTCATTCTTATAATCAATAATAAAACCTAAAGAAAAAATAATTTGGGAACTATTATATTCTATCAGATAAACTTCATAATCCTGTTTCATTATCAAATTATTTTCTTGACAGATATTAATCAATAAATCCTTTATTTTTTTTATTTCTTCTTTTGGTTGAATCCCTATTTTAAATCTAATTTTAATTTTTGTATCAGGAAAGCCAAAGTTAATTATTCTTGTCTTTGCTATTTCTGAATTTGAAATAATAATAACATTATTTTCAGGAGATAATATTTTTGTCCTTCTCATACCTATTTCAATCACTTCTCCAATTTCACCAGTTGCAAGTTTTATTCTATCTCCTATTTTAAATGGTTTATCAATTATTATAAAAAATCCAGATATCATATTTGAAAGTGTATCCTGTGCTGCAAAAGCAATTGCAAAAGAAGCAATCCCTGCTGCTCCAAGAATACCTGTTATTGGCTGATTAAATTTATTAAGAATTATAGTTATTCCAATAAAAAATATTACTATCCTTGAAATTTTCTGAAATAAATGCATAAATTCCTCATCTACTTTTATCTTATTTTTATTAGCAATCTCTTCAAGATACCATTCAACAAATCCATCAACTACACCACTTATAATAAAAGAGATAGAAAGAACAATAAATGAATAAATAATTTTGGGAAGATTTAAAATTAATTTTTCAACTGTAGGTGATTTTGGAATTATAACAGAAGAGGTTCTTTCCCATAAAATACTCAATCCAGAAAAGAATATGAAAAATATAACTCCTTTACCTGTTTTTTTAAAAATTTTATTATCAAGTTTTTTCTTTGAGGTAATCTTTAAAAAAATTCCATTCCATATCCATCCTGCAATAAAACAAATCACAATTATTATTAAAAAATAGATTAATGTAATAATATTGTTCCTTAATGTTTCACTCATTATTAGATTGTTATTTTATCCATCTTCATATATTCTCTTAAGACATCCGGTATTATAACTTCTCCTTTTTCTGTTTGATAGTTCTCTAAAATCCCTATAATCGTTCTTGGCAAAGCAATTCCTGAACCATTAAGAGTATGAACATAATCGGTCCTTCCATCTTTTCTTTTAAATTTAATATTTGCTCTTCTTGCTTGAAAATTCTCAAAATTTGAACAAGAGGAAACTTCTAACCATTTCCCAACACCTGGACACCATACTTCAATATCATAACATTTACTTGCTGCAAAACTTAACTCTCCAGTACATAAAAGAACTACTCTATAAGGTAATTTCAATGCTTGTAAAATTTTTTCTGCTTCATTTAAAAGCGTTTCAAGTTCATCATAGGAATTTTCAGGTTTTACAAATTTGACAAGTTCAACTTTATCAAATTGATGAACTCTTATTAATCCTTTTGTTTCTTTACCATAAGCACCTGCTTCTCTTCTAAAACATGGAGTATAAGCAACATAATAAATTGGTAAATCCTCTTCATCCAAAACCTCATCTTTATGCAGATTTGTTACAGGAACTTCTGCTGTCGGAATAAGAAAAAAGTCATCTTTTTCAAGATAATACATATCATCTTCAAGTTTTGGTAATTGTCCTGTATTAAATAAACTATCTCTATTCACAAGAGAAGGGACCCATACCTCTTTAAATCCATTTTTTGTATGGAAATCAATCATAAAATTTATCAAACTTCTTACAAGTAAAGCGCCTTTTTCTTTAAAAACAGGGAAAAAACTCCCAGTTATTTTTGAGCCCCTTGGGAAATCAATTATATTAAGTTTTTCTCCTATTTCCCAGTGAGGAATTACTTCAAATTTCTTTTTTTCAATTTCTCCCCATTTTCTAACTATTACATTATCATTTTCATTTTTACCAATAGGAACAGATTGATGAGGTATATTTGGGATAAAAGAGATAATTTTTTCAATTTCTCTCTCAATTTCATTTATTCTTTTCTCTGCTTCTTTTATTTCATCAGAATATTTTCTTGCCTGATTTATTAAAGGGGTAATTAAATCTTTATTTTCTTTTTCTTTTGATATTTTTTCTGTTAAATCCTTTTGCCATTTTCTTCTCTCTTCTACAAACATTATCAATCTTCTTCTTTCATTATCAAGTTCTTCAAATCTTCCCCAGTCAACATTTTGATTTTTAAGTTGAGCAGATTTTTTCAAGATTTCTAAATTTTCTCTAACAAACTTAAATGGATACATATTATTCTCCTATTTTTATAATAAATTCTCCATCCTTTACCATTCCATATTCTTCTCTCAAAATCTTTTCAATATAATAAGGGTCATTTTTAATCTTTTTTATTTTTTCTGCAAGAATTCTATTTTCCTCCTTCAAACGATTAATTTCATTCTGATAGAACTTAAAATTTGAATAAGCAGAGTAAAAGATTTTTAATCTTATACTAATAAGGAAAATAAAAAGAATTGATACAAGCAAAAACCAATTATTTCTTATTTTTCGCATTTTTCTTTAATTATCTCTCCATAATATTTACCTTTATTTCCAATCCGTTCTTCTATTCTTAAAATTTGATTATATTTACAAAGTCGCTCTGACCTACTTAATGAACCACTTTTAATCTGGCCTGCATTTGTACCAACAGTAAGGTCTGCTATAAATGTATCTTCTGTCTCTCCACTTCTATGAGATATAACAGTTCTATATCCATTCATTTTTGCGATTTCTATTGTTTCAAGTGTTTCTGTTAAAGTTCCTATTTGATTTACTTTTATTAAAATTGCATTCCCTATTTTTTGTTTTATTCCATTTTTAAATATCTTTGGATTTGTAACAAATATATCATCTCCAACAAGTTGGATTTTATTACCTAACACTTTTGTAAGTTCTTTCCAGCCATCCCAATCATTTTCTGCAAGACCATCCTCAAGAGAATAGATTGGATATTTTAAAACCATTTCTTCATAAAATTTAATCAAATAATCTGAATTTACTTTTTTCTCTTCAAAATTATATAAACCATTTTCATATAATGAAGAAGCAGCAGTATCAAGAGCAATATAAATATGTTCTCCTGGAATATAACCTGCTTTTTCAATCGCTTTTATTATAAGTTGTAATGCTTCTTCATTTTTATTAAGATTTGGAGCAAATCCACCTTCATCACCTACAGAAGTTGAATAATTATTTTCTTTTAATATCTTCTTTAAATATTGAAATACTTCGGCAACCATTCTATATCCTTCTGAAAAACTTTTTGCTCCAATTGGAACTATCATAAACTCCTGTATATCAAGATTATTATCTGCATGGAGCCCTCCATTAATCACATTACACATAGGGATAGGTAAAATATTCGCACTAACTCCTCCAATATAAAAATAAAGAGGAATATTTAAAGCATTAGAAGCAGCACGAGCAACTGCTAAACTTACACCTAAAATTGCATTTGCTCCAAGTCGAGATTTATTTTCAGTTTCATCAAGTTCTATCATCTTATAATCAATCTTTCTCTGATTAAAAACACTTTCTCCTTTTATTTCTGGACCTATTATTTCATTAATATTTTTGATTGCCTTTTTTACACCTTTACCAAGAAATTTTTCATCTCCGTCTCTTAATTCAAGTGCCTCTCTCTCTCCTGTTGAAGCACCCGATGGAACTGATGCTCTTCCTACTGTTTCATCTTCTAATATAACTTCTACTTCTACTGTTGGATTTCCTCTTGAATCAAGAATTTGTCTTGCATAAACATCAATTATTTTCATTTTTCCCTCCTCTATTTATAATATATTATATGTCAAATCAATTTATTTTCAATTAAAAATTTTTTAACTTTATAGAGATTATCAAAAATTAAAGGGTTTTCATATTTTAAAAAATCCTCTTTTTTACATGAACCTGTAAGGACAATATATGTATCAATTCCTGCATTTCTTCCTGTTTGATAATCAATATCCATATCTCCAACAAAAAATGCTTCTTTTTTATCAATTCTAAACTTCTCTATTATTTTTAAAATCATCTCAGGGTCTGGTTTTGGATTTTTTACATCTTCTATACACAAAACTAAATCAAAATATTTCCCTATTTCAGTCTCTTTTAGAATACCTTCTAAAGAAAATCTTGCTCTATTAGTAGCACCAGCAATTTTTATATTCTTATTTTTTAACTCATCCAGAAATTGATAAACCCCATTTATAACTTTAACATTATCTTTTAAAAAATTTAAATAATTCTCTCTATATAAAAGATGGGCAGTTTTTACATCTTTTCCATTAAAAAGATTAGATATCAATTTCAAATCTCCACCACCAACTGCTTTTTTAACCTTTTCAAAATCAAATTTTCTATAATTTAATTTTTCACGAATAAAATCAATTGTTTTATAAATAGAATCATATGCATCAATTAAAGTCCCATCAAAATCAAAAATTGCAATTTTTTTTCTCATTTTTAAGTTATACATAATATACTAAACCTTTTTTCTTTTCAAATGTCTAAAATAACAAAAGGAGGATATAATGAAAAAAAGTATTATTACAATATACTCAATAATTCTAATATTTGGAACTTTTCAAATTAAACTTATTGCTCAAGAGGAGAAATTTAAAAATCTTCCTAATAAAGATATAAAGTTCTCAAGAGCCATACTTAAAGATGCAATGGAAACAAGAAAAAGGATGAAAGAAATTGAAGGACAAACAATTGAGAATGACCCAGAATTAAAATTACTTGCAGAAGAAATAATAAGCCTAAGAAAAAAGATGAGAGAGAAAATTAATGAAAAGTTAAAAGATAATGAAGAATATCAAAATTTAAAGAAGAAATTGAAAGAAATCTGGAGTGAATGGAATAAAAAAAGAAAGGAGGTGGAAAAATGAAAAAAGTAATTATTCCTGCTTTAATGACATTTTTATTCTTTGGTTTCTCTCAGATAAAATTAAATGGTCAGGAAAAGAAAGAGAAGGAAAGAATTCAAAGACAGACTGAATATAGGCCAATACAAGAAGGAATGGAAATTAGAAGAAGAATTATAGAGATTGAAAGACAAATAATTGAGAATGACCCAGAATTAAAAATTTTAGATGAACAGATAAAAAAACTTCAAAAACAACTAAATGATAAACTTCAAGAGAAACTCTCAACAAATACAGAATATCAGGAATTAAAACAGAAGATGGAACAGATACACCAACAATGGGAAGAAAGAATGAAACATAGACATCAACAAGAAGAAGATTAATCTATATAAATTTTTAAAGGGCTACTTTAAAGTAGCCCTTTTTTTATTTTTATGTTATTATTTTTTAGATGACTGGAATTGATTTTATTTTAATTGTTGTCTTTGGAAGTGGACTTTTAACAGGAATTTTAAGAGGATTTGTTGGTGGAATTATAGATATTATTGGAATTTGTGGAGGCGTTTCACTTGCTTCAGTTGCATATAGAGCACCTGTTAACCTTTTTAAAAAATTTAATATCGTTGGAACTCCTGTTGACATTTTATTTTTTCATCTTTTCTCATTTCTTTTTATAATTTCAATAATTGTTGGCATAGAGGTTTTAAGAAAAAAGGTCTATATAAAACATATTATTGATAGAATTTTTGGATTTTTTACAGGAATAATATTAGGAATGTTTTTATCTGGTTTTTTGTTGAATATTATGAGTTCTTCTCCCAATGTTGCAAATGAAATAGACCAAACAAAATTTGGAAAGTATATTATAAGGTTTGTCCCTAAAATCTATGAAAAAAGTGATAAAATTGGGATTACACTTCCAAAACTAATTGCCCTACCTACAAAGTATGAAGATGAATTTAATAAGACAAAAATTAAAATATCTTTTTTAAAGGTAAATTTTGCTAAAATGAAAGGAACATGTATAAAGTGTGGTGGAGAAGTTGAATTTAGAGGATATTTTTTAAAAACAGGAATATCTGTAATTCCAAAATATACATGTAAAAATTGTGGAAGAAATTCTGATGGATGCCAAACATTTGAAATATTCCATTTTTTATATAAAAAATGTCCTGTTGAACTTGCAAAAAATGGAGTCAAATTTGATTGTGGGAATTTCCAAAATAGAGAATTAATAATGCCAAAAATCCAATGTCCTGTTGATAAAAATCAACTTTATTTATGGGAATGGCAACCACCTATAACTTATTAATAATTTTTTCCGAACCCGGTTCGGAGAAAGGAGATTATTGATTTTGCTGCTTTTTTGCCCATACCCATCGCACTTATAACAGTTGCAGAGCCAGTTGCTATATCCCCTCCTGCATAAATCCCTTTAATATTTGTTTCACATGTTTCAGGATTAACTATTATATTTCCATATTTACCTACTTCCAATTCAGGATATGTTTGAGTTATTAAAGGACTTGGTGATTGACCAATAGCAACAATAACTGTATCAAAAGGTATAAGTTCTTCACTACCTTCAATTGGTACAGGACTTCTCCTTCCACTCTCATCTGGTTTGCCAAGTTTATTGTGTATAACTTTTATTCCTTTAACATATCCATTCCCATCTCCTATAATTTCTAATGGTTGAACAAGAAAAATAAATTTAATCCCCTCTTCAATTGCATTTTCATATTCTTCCTTTCTTGCAGGCATTTCTTTTTCTGTTCTTCTATATAAAACAACTACTTCTTCAGCACCAATTCTTAATGCACTCCTTGCAGAATCCATTGCTACATTCCCTCCACCAATAACAGCAACTCTTTTACCAATAGATATAGGTGTCTCATATTCAGGGAAAAGATATCCTTTCATTAAATTTACTCTTGTTAAAAACTCATTTGCTGAATAGACCCTTAATAAATTTTCGCCAGGGATTCCCATAAAGTTTGGAAGACCTGCTCCTGTCCCTATAAATATTGCATTATATCCCATTTCAAATAATTCTTTTATTGTAATAGTTTTTCCAATTATCACATTTGTCCTAATTTCAACTCCAAGTGATAAAATTTGATTTATTTCTTTCTCTACTATTTTTTTAGGAAGACGAAATTCTGGAATACCATATGTTAAAACTCCTCCTGGTTTATGCAATGCCTCAAAAATTGTCACCTTTATTCCACATCTTATAAGTTCACTCGCACAAGTTAAACCAGCAGGCCCTGAACCAATAACTGCAACTTTTTTATTTTTTAAAGTATTATCAAAATTTATCTTACAATTTAAATTAAAATTTGCATTATCAGCAGCAAATCTTTCAAGTTTACCTATAGAAACTGGTTGATATTTTTTACAAAGTGTACAGACTTTTTCACACTGTGTCTCTTGAGGACAAACCCTTCCACATATTGCAGGTAATAAATTTTTCTCATATATTGTTTCAAGTGCTTTTTGAACATTTCCTTCTTTTATCTCTTTTATAAATTTAGGTATATTTATCTCTACTGGACAACCCTTAATACATGGGGCATTTTTACATTGTAGACATCTATTGGCCTCTTCAATCGCTTGTTTTTCATCATAGCCAAAAGAGACCTCATTAAAGTTTTTAATTCTCTCTTCAGAAGGTTGTTTTCTATCTTTTACCCTTTCTTTCATTTTATTTCTACTCCATTTTTACTTAGAATTATATGTTTTTTCCAATCTTGGTCATTCTGTATAGGATAATCCTTTCTATAATGTGTTCCTCTTGATTCTTTTCTTATTAATGCACTTTGAGTAATTAAATTTGCAACTATTAACATATTTAAAGTTTCAAAGCCAATTCTATCATAAAACTCTTTCCAGAAAGCATATTTCTTCCATTCATTCAATTTTTCAAAAGCATATTTTAAAGATTCTTGGTCTCTTTCAATACCAACATTTCTCCACATTAGACTTCTTATAGACCTTCTTAAATCTTCTTTATCTATTAAAACATCCATCTTTTTATGAAAAGAATATTTAAAATCAATATCTATAAGTTTCAAATTTTCTTCTTTTAACTTAATGCCAACTCTTTTACCAAAAACAAGACATTCAAGAAGAGAATTACTTGCAAGACGATTTGCTCCATGAACTCCTGTACAGGCACATTCTCCACAAGCAAAAAGATTCTCTATATTAGTTCTTCCCCATATATCAGTTTTTATTCCACCATTTAAAAAATGTGCAGCAGGTCTTACAGGAATTAAATTTTTACTTGGTTCTATCCCATATTTTTTACAGAAATTATAAATTTGAGGGAACCTTTCTTTTATATACTCTTTTTTAAGATGTGTAAGGTCAAGATATACACAGTTTGAATTTGTTTTCTTCATTTGGTCAATTATTGCTCTTGAAACAACATCTCTTGGTGCAAGTTCTCCACTTGGATGATAATCAATCATAAATCTATCTCCATTAACATTTCTTAAAATTCCACCCTCACCCCTTACACTTTCAGATATTAAAAATCTTGGAGCACCTGCTATATAAAGAGTTGTTGGATGAAATTGATAAAATTCAATGTCAATAATTTCTGCATTTCTTCTAAAAGCAATTGCAATACCATCTCCTGTAATATAAGAAGGATTTGTTGTTTCTTGAAAAACCATTCCTGCTCCACCAGTTGAAAGAATATAACCCCTTGCCTGAATTAAAAATATTTCATTTTTAGTTTCATCAAGAACAATAGCACCTGTTATTTTATCCTCAACAGATATAAGGTCTATCAAAAAATAATTGTCTAAAATTTTTATATTGGATTCTAAAATTTTTTTAAAATAAAAATCAGTTATACTTTTACCTATTGCATCTCCATTAGAATGTAATATCCTATTTTTTGAATGTCCTCCTTCTTTGGCAAAATGAAATTCTCCATCTTTTTTATCAAAACTAAAACCCATATTAATAACTTCTTTAATCCTTTCAATACCTTCATTCACAAGTATATCAACTGCATTTTCATCATTTAAATAATATCCAACTTCTAATGTATCTTTTTTATGTAAATATGGAGTATCTCCTTCATTAATAGCAACAGCAATCCCTCCTTGAGCATTATAACTACATGAGCCCTCTTTCCCATTTTTAAAAATTAATAAAGTGTTGAAATCTCTTAACTCATAAGCAACAACAAGTCCAGATAATCCTCCTCCAACAATTAAAAAATCAACCTTTTCTTTCTTTAAATCTTTTGTATTGAAAGAAATAAGATATTCTGGAATCATTTTTTATTTTTTAAAAGATTATCAAGTTTTTCTTTGTAAAATTTCTTTTCTTCTTCTGATGCATAGTCAATTATTAATATTCCGTTAAGATGGTCAATCTCATGTTGAAAACATCTTGCCATAACTTCTTCCCCTTCTATTACAATTTCTTTCCCTTTTTCATTTAACCCTTTTATAGTTACTTTTTCTGCTCTATTTATTGAAAAATAAATTTCAGGAAAACTTAAACATCCTTCAAGGTCTATCTTTTCTCCTTTATTTTCTATAATTTCTGGATTAATAACTGTGATTAAATCACTATTTTCTTTATTATATGCAATAAAAATTCTTTTTAGAATTCCAACTTGAACTGCTGAAAGTCCAATCCCTTTTACAGAAATAAGTGTTTCTTTCATTGATTTTATAAGTTTTAAAATATTATCATTTATATCTTTAACTTCTTCTGAACGCTTTCTTAAAATCTCTTCGCCATACTTTCTTATTCTTCTCATGGATGTATAATTAACAGATAATTTTTGTTCTAAGATACTTTTCAACCATTTTTATTGCACAATATTCTCCACACATTGTACATACATCTTTATTTTTTAATGGGAATTTATTTCTTAATTTTTCAAACTTTTCTTTATCAATTGCAATTTCTTTTTCTTTTTCCCAATCCCTTTTAGTTCTAAAAATATCCATTAAATAATCTCTTTCAATCTCTTTTTTTATACCTTTTCCAATATCTCCAACATGAGCAGCAATCTTAGCAGAAATAACTCCTTCTTTTACTTCTTCAATTCCAGGTAATGATAAATGCTCACTCGGTGTAACATAACATAAAAAATCTGCTCCCTTCCATGCAGCAATCGCTCCACCAATTGCGGATGTTATATGGTCATATCCAGGTGCAATATCAGATACAATTGGTCCTAAAACATAAAATGGAGCACCATTACATATCTTTTTCTCAAGTAATACATTTGCCTCTATTTCATTTATTGGAATATGTCCTGGCCCTTCAATTATAATTTGAACATTATTCTCCCATGCATATTTTGTTAATTCTCCAAGAGTTAATAATTCTTCAATCTGAGAAATATCTGTTGAGTCAATAAGTCCACCTGGTCTTAATCCATCTCCTAAACTTAAAACAAGGTCATATTTTTTTGCAATCTCTACCAATCTATCAAAATTTTTATATAAAGGATTCTCTTTTTCATTTGTAATCATCCAGGAAATTAAAAAAGCACCTCCTCTACTTACAACAAGTGATTTTCTTGGATTTTTTCTAAGTCTGTCTATTGCCTTTAAATTTACTCCACAATGGACTGTAATAAAACTTACTCCATCCTTTGCATGTTTTTCTATTGTTTCAAAAATTTTATCTTCTTCCATCTTTATTATTCCACCCTTCTCCCTCATTGCTTCTATACCAACTTGATATATTGGAACTGTCCCAACAGGAACATTACTTCTTTTTATTATCTCTCTTCTTATCTTATCTATATCTCCATCTATACTTAAATCCATAACTGTATCAGTCCCATATCTTTCTGCAACTTCTAATTTCTTTATCTCTAAGTTTATATTACAAACCTCTGGAGAAGTTCCAATATTTACATTTATTTTTGTTCTCAATCCCTCTCCAATACCAACAATTTTATTTTTATGTTTCAAAATAATAATCTTCCCTTCACCAACCTTTTTAGCAATTTCTTCTTCCTCAAGTCCCTCAAATAAAGCAATTTTTTTAACTGCCTCACTTATAAAACCTTTTTTTGCTAACTCTTTTTCAAGATTTTTCATTCAAGTATACCTCCTCTATTTGCAGATTTTACCAGTTTGGAATACTTTGCCAAAACTCCTTTCAATTCCTTTTTTAAAATCTTTGTCTCTTTCTTCCTTTTCTCCATTTCTTCTTTACTTACTTTTAATTCAATCCTCCTTTCTGGTATATCTATTTCAATAATGTCTCCATTTTTTACATAAGCAATCGGACCTCCTTCTGCTGCTTCAGGACTTACATGCCCTATACATGGACCTCTTGTCCCTCCTGAAAATCTACCATCTGTTATTAAAGCAACTTTTTCATCAATCCCTTTTCCACTGATTGCAGATGTTATTGAAAGCATCTCTCTCATTCCAGGACCACCCTTTGGTCCTTCATATCTTATCACTATTACTCCTTCTTTTATTTTACCTTCAACTACTGCATTCATAGCATCTTCTTCACAATCAAAAACATATGCCTTACCTTTAAACTTCATCATATTTTCTTTTACTGCTGATTGTTTAACAACTGCTCCATCAGGTGCAAGAGAGCCTTTTAATATAGCAATTCCACCTTCTTTCATATAAGGATTGTCAATCTCTTTTATAACATTTCTATCATATATTTTTGCTTCTTTTATTATCTCTCCTATTTTTTTACCAGAAACAGTTAAACACTCCTCATTAATTAATCCTTTTTTGCTCAATTCTTTCATAACTCCCATTATTCCTCCTGCTCTATCAAGGTCTTGAATATGTTGTTTTGAAGCAGGTGATAACTTACATATATTTGGTGTCTTTTTACTTATTTCATCAAATATATCAAGGTCAAGTTTTATCCCACATTCATTCGCTATAGCAGGTAGATGCAATACAGTATTTGTACTTGCTCCTATTGCCATATCAACAGTTATCCCATTTAAAAAACTTTCATATTTTATTATATCTGTTGGTTTTATATTTTTTTTCACAAGTTCAACAATTTTCATTCCTGTATATTTTGCCAATCTCAATCTTCTTGCATCAATAGCGGGTATCGTTCCATTACCAGGTAAAGCAATACCAATTGCCTCTGAAAGACAATTCATTGAATTTGCTGTAAACATACCTGCACAACTTCCAGCACCAGGGCATGCTCTTTCTTCTATAAATTTTAATTCATCTTCTGTTATTTCTTTATTTAAAAACTTTCCTATCCCTTCAAAAATACTTATAAGGTCAATCTCTATTCCATCTGGTAAAGTACCACATAACATAGGTCCACCACTTACAAAAATACCTGGTATATTTAACCTTAATAAAGCCATAAGCATACCAGGGACTATCTTATCACAACTTGCTATCATAACAATTCCGTCAAATTGATGTGCTTGTGTCATAATTTCAATGGAATCTGCAATTATATCTCTTGAAACTAAACTATATTTCATACCAGAATGACCCATTGCAATTCCATCGCAAACACCAATAACCCCAAACTCTAATGGTGTACCTCCAGCCATTCTTATTCCTGCTTTAACTGCTTCTGTAATTTTATCAAGATGAATATGCCCTGGTATTATTTCATTTCCTGAATTGGCAACTCCAATTATTGGTTTTTCTATCTCCTCATCTGTAAGTCCAATTGCTTTAAGTAAACTTCTATGAGGTGCTCTTAAATATCCTTTTTTTATATTTTCGCTTCTCATATTCCCTCCTTTTTCTCATCAAATAATATAGTAAAAATATTCAAATGTCAATTAAACAAGAAAAAAAAGACCTCTGTTAACATATTTTATTGTAAGAATGTCTTTATTAATATCTCTTCTATTGATTCTATTTTCTGAAATAAAAAGTTATATCTCTCTTTATTTACATTTTCTTTCCCCCTTGTTA
>JAMWCO010000027.1 GCA_023818785.1 Candidatus Omnitrophota bacterium | reverse complement strand
TCAAAATATTTACTTTTGCTTCACAACATAACATCCTTTGGACAATTTGCTCTTTACTCATCTCAAGCGAAAATATTAAAATAGGAACCTTTTCAACACCTGAATTTAAATTGAGAGCAATATTACAAGCAAGTGCAGTTTTTCCCATGGATGGTCTTGAAGCAATAATAATGAAATCTGAAGGATGAAGCCCTGTTGTTAATTTATCAAGTTCATAAAATCCAGTTGGAAGCCCTGTTACAAATCCTCTTTTTTCATGAATTTTCTCAATATTTTCAATTGCATCTTTAACAAGAATTTTTAATGGATGTGCTTCTTTCTCTATTTTATTTTGACTTACTTCAAAGATTAAAGATTCTGCTCTATCAAGAAGTGTTTCTACTTCATCTTGTGCATTATATGCATCAGTTATTATTTTTGTTGCATTGGTGATAAGAGTTCTCAATATATATTTTTCTTTAACAATCTTCATATATTCATCAACATATGCAGAAGTAGGAAGACTTTCAACTAAATTTGCAAGATATTCAACACCACCTATTACTTCAAGAGAATTTTCTGATTTAAGTATTTCTGTTAAAGTAATAAAATCACATTTTTTACCCATCTCAAAAAGTTTAACAATTGAAGAAAAGATTTTTTGGTGGCCTTCATTATAAAAAAATTCTTTTTTAAAATTTTCAAGAACCTTAATCCTTGCTTCTTCATCAATTAACATACAACCAAGAAGTGCTCTTTCTGCTTCTATATTTTGAGGCGGAATTTTGTCAACAAAAATTTCATTCTTTTTCTTGGGCATTTTATTTTTCTCTTACTACCCAAACTTTTATTTCACCTTCAATCCCTTCTGCCAATCTAATAGGAACTTTGTATATACCAAGTTTTTTTATTGGTTCTTCAAGGATAATTTGATGTCTTTCTATATCAATGTTAAGTTGGTTCTTTATTTCTTCACTTATTATTTCATTTGTTATTGCACCAAAAAGTTTCTCATCCATACCTGCTTTTACTTGAATTGTAATAGATTTTTCCTTTAAAGAGTTTTTAATTTTTTTCGCATATTCAATTTTCTTTTTCTTTTTTAATTCTTTTTCTTTTTCCTTCTCTTTTAAAATTCTAATATTTTGTTCAGTTGCCTCTACTGCATAACCATAAGGAATTAAAAAATTTCTTGCAAAACCATCTTTTACTTCTTTCATTTCTCCAGTTTTACCTTTATTATTATAATCTTTTATAAATATAATTTTCATTTTTCACCTCATATTTTCATAAATGGTAAAAGTGCAACAAATCTTGCTCTTTTAATTGCTTTTGCAAGTTGTCTCTGATGGCGTGAACAAGTCCCTGTCTGTTTTGAAGAAATAATTTTTCCCCTCGGTGTTATATATCTTCTTATTGTTCCTATATCTTTATAGTCAATCTCCTCTATTTTTTCCTGACAGAATTTACAAACTTTCACTTTCTTCGCCATTTTCTAATTCCTCCTTTTGGTCAATTATCTCAATATTTGGTTTTTCTAAAAACTGAAATTTTTCAACTCTTACTTCAATAACAGACCTTTTTTCATTCTCTTCTGTTTCCCAACTCCTATAAGTTAAACGACCTTCAACAAATATTAAATTACCTTTTTTTAAATACTCTGCACATATTTCTGCCTGTTTTCCCCATACAACAAGGTTTAAATAACAAGTATCTTCTTTTTTCTCTCCTTTTGAAATATACTCTCTATTTACAGCAAATCCAAATGTTGCAACTGCTTTTCCATTTTGTGTATATCTTAATTCAGGGTCTCTTGTTAATCTCCCTATTAAAAAAACTTTATTTAGGAATGGACCCGGCATCAATTTCTCCCTCTAATTTTAATTTTTTTCTTTGTAAAATAAGATATCTTAAAATATTTTCTCTCATAAAGAAATTACCTTTAATTTTTGAAATATTTTCTGCTGGACTTTTTATATAAAAAAGATAATAAATTGCTTCTTCTTTCTTTTTTATAGGATATGCAAGTGTTTTCCTCCCCCAATTTTCTTTTTTCAAAATTTCTCCACCGTCTCTTAAAATACTCCTTTCTATAAAATCAATTTCTTTATTAATTTCTTCTTCTGGTAAATCTGCTCTTATTAAAAAACAAAATTCATAATTTCTAATCATATCTCTTCCTCCTTTGCTTTAAATAATTATATTCAGAACAAACTAAAAAGTCAATTTATTTTATCCGTGAATTTCAATAATGTCTTTATCCTGAAGGATATAATCTCTTCCTGCTATAATTACTTTATCTTTGCCATTTCTCCATAATCTGGCATATTTAAAATTTTTTACAAGTTCTTTATGTATAATTTCAGCAAGTTCAATAACTTTTGTATTTTTCTTTAAAGTATATGGATTTTCAAGGTCTGGTGGTTTACCAGGTATTTTCGTATATATTCTTATAATATCAAGTGAGAGAAACATTTTTTCTTTTAATAAATCAAAATTTTCATAATTTTTTGCAGAAATCGTTATTAATTCATTTATTTTATCAGAATAAAATTCAAGAAAAATCTCCTTTATATCTTTACTTTCTGGTAAATCAATCTTATTACCTACCCATATAATATTTTTATTAAATTTAAAAGTATTCTCTTCCTTTATTTTAAACTTTTCAAGGACCTTTAATGCTTCTTCTATTTCTTCAAGAATATAATCACTTGAAATATCAAATAAAAATATTAGAGAATCTGCCTTCCTTAAAATATCACCAACCCAGTTTTCCGTAAATTCAAGAGATAAAGAAGGAGTATCAACAAGTTGTATTTTTATATCCTGGTAATCCATCATTCCTGGGATAGGCATTTTTGTTGTAAATGGATAATCTCCAATTTCAGGTATTGCCTTTGTAAGTTTTGACAATAAAGTAGATTTCCCTGAATTTGGTGGACCACATATAACTATTTGACCTGAACCTTCCTTTTGTATTACTGGGACTGGTGATTTTTTCTTTGTTTTTACTTGTTCTTCAAGCATTTTTTTATACTTTGAAATTTTGCTTTTTAAAAGTGCCTGAAGTTTTTCACTTGATTTGTGTTTTGGCATTATTGCAAGCATCTCTTCAAGAATAGATATTTTTTCTTCTATTGTTTTTGCCTTTTTTAATTCTGCTTCTTTTTCATGAAATTGTGGTGGGAGGTTAACAACCATTTTATTCCTCAATCAAACTTCTAATAACAGGTAATAATCTTAAAATATCGTATGGTTTTGTAACATAATAATCAGCACCAAATTCATACCCCTTTATTTTATCTCTATCTTCACTTTTTCCAGTAAGCATCATGACAGGAATTTTTCTACTTAAAGGACCTTTCTTAATTCGCTTTAATACTTCCCATCCATCAATTCCAGGTAATATAACATCAAGAATAACTAAATCTGGTTTATCCTCCTTAAAAATCTTTAGCCCTTCTTCTCCTGTTGGTGCTTCATAAACAATATAACCTTCCTTTTTCAATTCTCTACTTAAAATCAATCTTTCTTCAGGGTCGTCCTCAATTATTAATATTTTCTTTACTTCCATATTATTATTTTAACATTTTTTTTATTTTTTAGAAAATCTTATTTATCTCATCCCTTTTAAATCTTGGAAATTCAAAAATCTCTCCATTTTCAAAATAGTAAACACCTTTTTCCTTTATCACTTCACCTATAATTTTAAATTTAATTTTATTTTTTTTACAGAATTCAATAATTTCTTTTTCATCTCTTTTATCTATTATTCCGATTATACACCCAGAGGATATTATACCGAGTGGATTAAGTCCTAAAACTTTACAAAACTTACAAGTTGCAGGATAAAAATTTAATTTTTTTAAGTCAATCAAAATACCTATTTTTTTACTTTCTGAAACTTCATATAAAGCAGTTGATATTCCTCCTTCTGTTGGGTCGTGCATCCACTTTATTTTAAAATTTTGCCATAATAACTTTGCTTCTTTAAATATACTTATCCCAGGTTTTAGAATTGAATTCTGAACTTTTAAAATATAATCCTCTGAAAAATATTTTTTTAAATCTTTGAACTTTTCTCTTGCCAAAATTGAAGCACCTTCAATCCCTATTTCTTTTATAAGAAAAACTTTATCTCCAACTTTTACATTTGAAAAATATATTTTTTTAATTCTTCTCCCAATTAAAAAACCAACCCCAATTGGATTTTTTATATCTGAAATTATTTCAGTATGTCCTCCTACCCATTTTATTTTAAATTTTTTACATTCCTTGCTTATTTGAGAAAAAACACTCTCAATTTCTGAAAAAGTTATATTTTTAGGGAATAAAAGAACACATAGAAAATATAAAGGAATTCCACCCATAACAGAAATATCATTTACATTTATATTAACAAGATAAAATCCTATATCTTTTGAAGTTAAAGTTATTGGGTCTGTCTTTGAAAAAATGTATCTCTCATTAAATTTAAAAATTGAGCAATCAACTCCTATCCCTGGTAAAACTATCACATCTTTATCCTTTGTTGTATATTTGGTAAGAAGATATTTTAGAAATTTATTTGGAAGTTTACCTGTTGGAAAACCTTTTAAATTTAAAATATATTCAACTTCTTTTATATCATCAAAAACAAAATCTGCTCCCTCTTTAAAAAAATCATACTCTTTTATGTTTTTATTTGAAATTCCAATACTTAATATATTCAATTTTTTACCACATCTAATATCTAAAAAATGGTCTCCAACAAGTATAACCTCATTCTTTTTTAATCCCAATTTTCTTAGACATTCTTTTATATGTAAAGGGTCTGGTTTTACTCTTTCAATATCATCCCTTGTAAGAATAATATCATATGGAATATTAAATCTATTTATAACTTTCTCAACAACTTCTCTGCAATTTCTTGTAATTATTCCTATTTTTATATCTTGCTCTTTTAAATTTTTTAATAATTCTAAAACCCCTTTCTTAGGGTATGTTTTTTTAGATGCTTTAATTTCTTCTTCTTTTAAAATTTTATGACCAATAACAAAAAAATCTTCTCCATTTTTACCATTCAATTTTCTAATTTTTTCAAGAAATTCAAGAACTGGTAAACTTTTAGAAGGAATTTTAAAATTAAAATTTTTTGCCTCTTTTAAAATTCTCTCCTTTATTTTTTTAAAATCAATGGAAAGATTTACAATAGTTCCGTCAAAATCAAATATTACTCCTTTTATTGCAACTCTTTTCTCCATCAAACCTCTTTCAAAAAATTTTCTATTCCTTTTTTTATTGCTGGGACCGGATTTTCTGGTTCTCCTTCATATTCTATTATAAGTGGTCCTTGAAATTTTATATTTTTAAGTTTTTCTACAATTTTTTTAATACAAATATTTCCTTCCCCAAAAACTATATCAGTAGGTTTTCTATCCCTTTCAAAAATAAAGTCCTTTAAATGGAGTGAATATAATCTATTAGAAAATGTTTCTATCATTTTTACAGGGTCTATTCTTGAATCAAGTGCCCATGCAGTATCAAGACAAAGTCCTATCCTTTCAGAAGTATTTTTGAAAACATATTCAAGGGTTTGGATATTTCCAAGCCAGTGCCAACCACCATGATTATGAATAGCAATTTTAATATTATATTCATCACAAAGTTTTTCAGCAGTTTTAAAACAATCAAAAATTTTATTTATATCAAAGTCAGCACTTATAATTTTAGCCCCACACATTTTAACAAATTCAAAATACTTTCTTTCATTATTTTCATTATTTGAAAAATATTGAACTCCAACAGAATAAATCTCTATTCCTTCATTCTTATAAATTGAAATTACATCCTTAAACTTGCTTTGGTCAAGAAAATCAATATGAACTCCACATAATTCAATCTTATTTAATCTCAATTCTTTAACCATTTTTGCAACAATTCTATTATCTCTAAAATTTCTGAAACAATAACTCTGAACACCAAGATTATCTTTAAAATTACTCATATCTACCCTCCTTCTTTAGTTTTATTCTTATACTTTCAATTTCATTTGCTTCTTTTCTCCCTATTTCATCTTCAAAAGTTTTAAATTCAAAAACATCCTCAAATCCACTTTTTAAAAAATTTATCATTTTTTTTTCATCAAAATTTCCAATCAATTCTTTTAAATAGCCAATCTTAGAAAAATCAATTTCTTGAATGAAAATATTTTGCCATAAAGTTTTTCTTATATCAATTAAAATAGAGCCGTGCTGCAAAAAAGAAAAATTATTTCTTCTTTGTGCAGAACCAACAATTTTTTTATCATTGTAAATTATATCATGCCTTGAAGATAAAGAAAAACAAGGTATCTCTGTAAAAGATGGTTCTTTCCCTTCAGAAATACCCCTTATCTTTAATTTAATTCCAAACTTTTCAATACCTTTAATTATACTTTCACATATTTTCATATAAGATAATAAAGGAGAAGGGAATGAATTATGATTAGATAAGTTTGAACAAAAAGAGTAAGTAATTTCAATATCATGAAAAATTGCACTTCCACCAGTAGGCCTCATAACAATAGGTATATTATTTTTTTTACAAAAATGTAAATTTATTAAATTTATTTGTTTTTGATTATAGCCAATTGATACAGAACTTGGAGACCATTTATAAAATCTTAAAATAGATAAACTCTTTTTTTCACTACATTTCTGCCAGAAATAATAATCAAAGGCCATATTCCAGTAAGGGTCATAATTTTCACATAATATATATCTACATTTCATTCCCAATCTCCCTCCGAACCCGGTTCGGAAGTTGGGGGATATTGCCCCTGGCCCGACTTGAACGGGCGACACGCGGTTTAGGAAACCGCTGCTCTATCCTTCCTGAGCTACAGGGGCTTTATAAATATAATAATTGAAACTGATTCAATTTTCAAGAAAAACAGATTGTTGATGAAAAAATATAATTTGTTAACTTCGTAGGTTGACATTTGATACATAAAAAAAAATTGAAAAAATAAAAAATATGTGTAAAAATAAATCTAAAAGAAAATGAAAAAGTGGATGAACTATACTTTTAAAGGAAAGGAGGTGAATATGATGCTTATAGGCAAACGAAATGTGATTTTTCTATTAGTATCTTTTATCTTTGGTTGTAGTAGTCTATTGCTAAAAGACTACATAGTTGCATCAGAAGAAAATAGTAACTGGCGAGATTTCTGTTTAGACTCAAGTTTTGAGTGCGGTGAGAATGTGAAGATAAAAGTGAAGTTTGAGAAAAGGACTGCACCAAAGAGGGAACATCTACTTGGCATTGTTTCCTACAATAACACTGCTTCAGTAACTATCCATCATTACCTTCATGTAGCTTTGTTTGACCAGCATAAGAAACTTATTGGCGTAGGTTGGCAGTGGTTTCCAGGCGGTCTTAAGCCAGGTCAGCAGACTACGGGAATATTTGAGTTCTATATTCCACCTGAGAAATTTAAAGAAATCAAGTTTTACCAGTTCAGTTACTTTGAGAGTGATAAAGAGTTATAAACCTGTTTTACAGAAGGGAAGTCAATAGGATCATTTACTACAAATTGTTGACAAAAAAATATATATGTGTTAATAATTTCTCCATATGAAAAAATTTTATGTAGGGATAGATTTAGGAGCTGAGAGTGGAAGAGGTATTATAGGAGAATTTGATGGTTCAAAAGTTTATTTAAAAGAAATTCATCGGTTCCCTACTTACAATTCAATAATTCTAAATCACAGGTTCTGGGATGTTCTTTCTATTTTTGAGGAAATAAAAAAAATATTGTCAATTGCAAAAAATCATGGAGAAATATCAGGAATTGGGATTACAACATGGGGAGTTGATTGTAGTTTTATTGGACAAAATGATTTATTACTTTCAAACCCATTCCATTATAGAGATGAAAGAACTTCTGGCATTATGGAAGAAGTTTTTCAGATAATACCGAAGGATAGGATTTTTAAAGAAACAGGGATTCAGTTTATGCCTTTAAATACTTTGTTTCAACTATATGCTACAAAAAAAGAATATCCTTATATTCTTGAAAATTGTAAATATCTTTTATTTATGCCAGATCTATTTAACTTCTTCTTAACAGGAGAAAAATTCTGTGAATATACAATTACAACAACTTCTCAAATGTATAATTCACTTGCCTCTGGACAGAATAAAGCACCGAGAGGGAATTGGTGTTATGGATTACTTCAAGACCTTGGGATAAATACAGATTTTTTCCCACAGGTTATATCTCCTGGAACTTTAATAGGAAATATTACAAAAAAATTACAAGAAGAATTAAATTTACCATCTATACCTGTCTTTTCTGTTTGTTGTCATGATACTGCTTCTGCTGTAGTTGGAACACCTGCAAAAGAAGAAAAATGGGCGTATCTTTCATCTGGAACATGGTCTTTACTTGGAGTTGAAATAGAAAATCCAATTATAAATGAAAAAACACTTGAATATAATTTTACAAATGAAGGTGGATTTGGTGGTTCAATAAGATTTTTAAAGAATATTATGGGTCTTTGGATTTTACAGGAATGTAAAAGAGAATTGGATAAGACTGGTAAAAATTATACTTATGAAGAATTAGTAGAAATTGCAAAAAATGCTTCTCCATTTTATTCTTTTATAGATGTTAATAGTTCTGATTTTCTTTATCCAGGCAATATGATAGAGAAAATAAAAAATTATTGTAAGAAAACTGGCCAGAAAGTTCCAGAGGATGTACCTCAAATAATAAGAGTAATCTTTGAAAGTTTAGCAATGGAATATAGGTATGTCATAGAAAAAATTGAAGAAATCATTGGATACGATATAGAAACATTACATATTGTAGGAGGTGGGAGTAAAAATTATCTTTTATCTCAATTTACTTCTTCTTCAACAAAAAAGATAGTCATAACAGGACTTTCAGAAGCAACAAGTGTAGGGAATATTCTGGTTCAGGCACTTGCAAGAAGAGAAGTTAAAGATATAAGTCAAATAAGAGAAATAATAAGGAATTCTTTCCCTTTAATTGTCTATAGACCTGAAGATATTGATAAGTGGGATGAAAATTTTGAGAAATATTTAAGACTGAAAGAGTTTCATTATGGACTATAATTTTCTTGAAAGTTCATTAAAAAATTATTTTGAAATTTTATCAGCAAAAACACCTATTCCTGGGGGTGGAAGTGCTGTTTGTTGTCTTGCTTCGCTCTCTTGTTCTTTATTAAATATGGTTTTAAATTATACCATTGGGAAAAAGGGTTATGAAAAATATGAACAAGAGATAATAAAAATTAAAGAAGAGAATGATAAAATTTTAAAAGAATGTTTGAATTACATTGAGGATGATAGTAGAATATATGAAAAGATTGATAATGCGATGAAAAACAGAATAGATACAGAAGAATATTTAAAATTATCTGTTAATCTTCATTTGAATGTATGTGAATATATGTTTAAAATTGTTAAATTCTGTGAAATCCTTATTGAAAAAGGGAATAAAAATTTGATATCAGATACAGGTATTTCAAATATTTTTGCTTTTTCTTCTTTTTTAGGTGCTAAAATGAATATTCTTATAAATTTAAAATATATTAAAGATGAGAATTTCAAAGAAGGAGTTAAAAGAAAATTGGAAGAAATTGAAGGGATATTAAAAGATAAAAGTAGAATAATAAATGAGAGAGTAATTGAAAAAATAGGAGGATGAAGATGGCAAATATAATAGATGGGAAAATTATTGCAGAGAAAATAAAGGATTATGTAAAAAAAGAAATTGAAAATTTGAAATCAGATGGTATAATCCCAAAACTTGTTTCTATTTCTGTTGGAGAAAATCAAGCAAGTATGGTTTACATTAACCAACAGAAGAAAAATTGTGAAAAAATTGGAATAAATTATGAGATTTTAAGTTTACCAGAAGATATTAATGAACAAGAAATTATTGAGAATATAGAAAAATTAAATAAAAATCCAGAAGTAACAGGTATAATCTTACAACTACCTTTACCAAAAACAGTTGATGCAAGAAAAATTCAATCAAAGATTTTGCCAGAAAAAGATGTAGAAGGAGTTAATCCAGTTAATATGGGATGGATTGTTTATGGAAGAGGTATTATTGGTCCATGTACAGCACTTGCAGTTAAAGAGATAATTGATTATCTTGGAATTAATTTATATGGTAAGGAAGTTGTTATGGTTGGTCATTCAGATATAGTTGGAAAACCAGTTGCTTTACTTTTAGTTGATAAATTTGCAACTACAACAATATGCCATATAGGAACTTCAGACGCTGGAAAATTGGAAGAACATGTAAAAAGAGCAGAAATATTAATAGTTGCTGTTGGAAAAGCAAATTTAATACCTGGAGATTGGATAAGAGAAGGAGCAATTGTAATAGATATTGGGATAAATAAAGTTGGTGATAAAATAGTAGGAGATGTTGAATTTGAAAAAGCAAAAGAAAAAGCAAGTTGGATTACACCTGTTCCTGGTGGAGTTGGACCTGTAACTACTGCAATACTTTTAAAAAATGTAATAATGTGTGCAAAATGGGCAAAAAACAGGTGATGGATTATACAAAATATAGGATAAAGGCAGAAAAAGAAGTAAGAGAAGCCCTTTCCACTCTTGATAATCTCTGTATTATATGGTGTAAAAAATGTTTCTCAGAGTTTAAGGAAGAACCGGCTGAGGAGTGTGATAAAGTAGTTGAAGTAGCAAGAGAATTAAATATAAAGATTGTTGAGTGTAGAGGGATTGACTTTCTGTGTAATAATCATCTTACCGGTAAAGTCCTTAAGAGTTTTAAAGACAATATTACTGTTGGTGTTATATCCTGCGGTATAGGTATCCAGTTTGTAAGTAATTTCTTTAATGGTAATAGAAAAGTTCTTGCCCTTGCCGATTCTTTACCTCAAAGTGGGAATGCGACATCTATTGTTGGTTATCATGGTATTGCCCTTGGTGAAGAAAAATGTGCTGCTTGTGGCCAGTGTTATCTTGAAAAGACAGGTGGTATATGCCCTGTGGTAAGTTGTGCAAAATCTCTCCTTAATGGTGCTTGTGGTGGTGCAAATAAAGATGGAAAGTGTGAGATAAATAAAGAAATTCCATGTGCGTGGGTAGAGATATATAAACGACTGGGAAAACAGAAAAGGGAGACAAATAAGGATATTGATATAAGAAACTATAATATCTTCTCTATTGAAGAAAGAATAAGGTGTGTTAAGAATAATCAGGAAAGACGGAGAGAAAGTTTTTATGGTGGGATATACCCCCTTGATAATAAGGAACTGACAGAAACAATGCCCCTAAAGGACTTTGGTCCACCTAAAGTGGTGTCTGTATTTCTTTCCCAGCATACAGGTAGACCTGCAAAGGTAATTGTAAAGGTAGGAGATAGGGTAAAGAAGGGACAGAAAATAGGTGAGCCAGATGGATTTATTTCATCATCTGTTCACTCTCCTGTAAGTGGGAAGGTAATAGCAATAGAAGAAAAGATACATCCTATAGTCCGGATACCACAGGTAGCAATAATTATTGAGAACGATTATACAGAGATGCTTGATAGTTCTGTAGAGCCATTAACTGACTGGGATAAACTACCGAAACAGAAGTTAATAGAGATATTAAAGGAAAAAGGGGTTGTAGGGCTTGGTGGTGCAATGTTTCCTTCATCTGTGAAGTTGTGCCCACCAAAACCAGTAGATACACTTATTGTAAATGGATGTGAGTGTGAACCATATCTGAATGCTGATAACCGGCTTATAATAGAATACTCTGAAGAAATTTTGAAAGGAATAGAGATAGTCAGAAAGTTACTTGAAGTTTCCAATATCATATTTGCTATAGAAGATAATAAAAAAGAGGCAATTGAAATTATCAGAAGTTCCTTAGAAAATTATCCAGCAGTAAAATTAGAAATACTTAAGACAAAATACCCGCAGGGCGCAGAAAGGATGCTTATAAAAAGGACAACAGGAAGAGATGTTCCTGAAGGTGGACTCCCTTTTGATGTTGGCTGTGTGGTCTTTAACGTAGGGACAATCCATTCTATTTATAGGGCTATATATAAAGGGATGCCAGTGATTGAGAGAGCTGTTACAGTGGTAGGAGAGAATGTCATAGCATCAGGGAATTATATTATAAGAATTGGGACACATTTTTCGGATATCCTTGATACCTGTTTTGGTATTAAATCTATTCCTGAAGGATATGAATTGAAGATGGGTGGTCCTATAATGGGAGTGTTGCAGAAAGACACCAACTCTTCAGTGATAAAGGGGACCACAGGACTTTTATTGCTGAAGAAATACCCTGTTGGTGTGTCAGAAGAAAATACCTGTATTAGATGTGGGAGGTGTGTGGATGTCTGTCCGATGGAACTTATACCATATTATTACGCTTATTATGGACAGAAATCTCTCTGGGACGAGATGGTAAAGTATAAAGTAAAAAATTGTATTGAGTGTGGCTGTTGCCAATATATCTGTTCATCAAAGATAGACCTTATATCTCTTATAAAAAAAGGAAAGAGATATGCTGATAACAAAAATTAAAGAAAAAGAGAAGATTTTAAATGTATTAAACAGCGGAAATGTATTTATATTTAAGTGTTTTGGCTGTAAAGATGTATATTTCCCTGAGGAAGAGATAGACCTACTTTTAACAGAACTTAAGTGTATGGATAGAATGGTCCGTCTTGACTACCTATGCAGAGAGGAATTTGTTGAAAGGTATCTTGAAAGATATAAGGATATACTGAAAGATGTTGACAGGATTGTTGTTTTTTCCTGTGGTGTTGGTGTTCAGGTTGTTGCAAGACATATCCCCGAGATACCTGTAATTCCTGGCTGTGATACCCATTATATAAATGGATTTCAGGGGCTAACAGCACAGGATGTGGATTGTCAAATGTGTGGACAGTGCAGGTTAAACCTTACAGGTGGAATATGTCCGATTACCTCATGTTCCAAATCCCTTTTGAATGGTCCTTGTGGAGGTGCAAATAAGGATGGTAAGTGTGAGGTAAGCAAGGATATGGACTGCGGATGGGTTCTGATATATAAACGTTTGAAGTTGCTTGGTGAAGAGGACTTATTGAAAAGGTGCCCTGTAGATATAATGGATTACAAACTTATTATAGATAGTGATAAAAAGGAGTAAAAAATGAATTTTGAAGAAAAACTTAAGAATGGTAAGTTTGTTATTACAAGTGAGATAGGCCCTCCAAAAGGGACAAACATAATTCCGCACATAGAAGAAGCAGAGCATATTAAAGATAAGGTAGATGCATTCAATGTTACTGATTTACAGAGTTCAGTTATGCGCCTTGGTTCTCTTGCTACCTGTCATCTACTTATAGAAAGAGGATTTGAACCTATTTTCCAAATTACTTGTAGAGATAGAAATCGTCTTGCTTTACAATCAGACCTTTTAAGTGCATATGTTTTAGGGATTAGAAATGTTTTAT
>JAMWCO010000026.1 GCA_023818785.1 Candidatus Omnitrophota bacterium | reverse complement strand
AAAATAAAAGTTCTGGTTTCCCTTTTGGAGAAAATAAAAAGTTTTTATATGATTTTAGCCAATTTTTAAGTAGTTTTAAGTAATCAAGATAAGTTATCATTTTTAAATTTTTTACTATTCAAAAGGTGTATGTCTGCCAATCACAAGTGACATTAACAGGATTTAATTTTTCTTTCAATTTTTCATAAGGAGTTTTTCCGTATAAAGAAGTATGTGGTCTATAGTAGTTATAAAATCTCTCCCATTCTTTCAATCTCTCATTTAAAATCTCCATATCATTTATTATAACACCTTCTATCATTCTGTAAAACTCTTCTTCATCTATTCTGTGAGAGCGTTCAACTTTCCCATTTAATCTTGGTCTTTTAGGTCTTATATATATGTGTCTTATCCCTTTATCTACCAGATGCCGGTGAAATTGTATACCAAATTCTGATTCATTATCTGTTTGAACTGTCTGTATTTTGAAAGGTAATTTTGAAATAACATAATCAATAAACTCAATTGAATTTTTCTGATTTGCTCTTTCATATATCTTCATTACTCTTATTCTTGTACAATCATCTATCGCTGTATATTGATAATATCTCTTTTGTGAAAATCCACATGGTGCATCAAGAAATTTAACATCTACTTGCAAATAATATCCTGGTAGTGGCTTTTCATATCTTTTAAATCTTTAATTATGTGGTTTATATATTTGATTGGTAGGTAGTCGGTTCATATTTAATCTTTTTAGCATTTTCCAGATAGTTGCACTATTAATTATAATCCCATGATACCTCTCTAAATACATCTTTATTCTTGTTGGTCCAAAATGATAATTAGTTCTTAAATACAAAATCTTTTCTATCACTTGGTGTTTTGTTTCTTTTGAAATATGATTAGGTCTTCTTGAACGTTCTACCAATCCTTTTTCTCCTTCTTTCAAATACCTGTTATACCACTTATAATATGTCTTTCTACTTATCCCAAAATATCTACATGTCTTTGCTACATTTCCTGTTATCTCTTCTACATGTCTAAACCAACCTAACCTCATTTTAACCTGTCTTTCTTTATCTGTCATATTTACCCACATTTAAAAAAATTCTTTTTCTCTTAATTATATAACTTGTTACCTATTTAAGGTTTAAAATAATTTACTCAATCTTTGCCACCAGTTATTCTACCCGTCATAGTCAAATACCAAGATCTTTACCTGTAATTTCTTTAAAATACCTTGGCTACTCTCTTACGAACCCTTAAGTTATTATCTTTCAAAGCATAGATAAGTGATTCAATTGCTCTTATGTCTTTTATCTCTCCAAGTGCATAAGCCACTGCTTCCCGACCATCCCATTCTTTTCCATCTTTCAAGGCAGATATAAGAGGTTCAACTGTTTCTGAGTTTTTTATTTCTCCAAGTGCTTTGACTGGTGCTTCACAAACACTTGGGTCAATACCTTTTAGGAAAGAATAGGTGAAGATATGTCTTTCATTTCTACACAAGAGATTTATAAGTTTATTAGTTGGATTATAATCCTTTTCAAATTTATTTTTACACATATTTTTAATTTTTTCAAGTTTCGCGTTTTCGCCATCTATCCCAAATTCCGTAGTAGCCAAAAAATAAAGTTTCAGTCCCTAATATTAGGGATGTCCTTCTGGACCCAAAGAAGGCTGCCATTTTTATAAAAAATTGTTTCAGTCCCTAATATTAGGGATGTCCTTCTGGACACTCCTCGACACAAAAAATACAGGAAGAAAAATAGTTTCAGTCCCTAATATTAGGGATGTCCTTCTGGACTTTGCTGAGGATTTTGGTGGGAAGTGGGAATGGAGTTTCAGTCCCTAATATTAGGGATGTCCTTCTGGACTTTAAAAAATTTAAAAAACAAAATTTAAAAAAGTTTCAGTCCCTAATATTAGGGATGTCCTTCTGGACTCTTATCTTTTAAACCTATTGATTATCAAAGGATTAAAAGCCAAAAATTTAGAACCTAACCTTAAATTTATAAAATTTTCCATTTTTTACCAGAAGTTCTAAATCAACTTTTCCTCCCAATTTTTCAAAGACCTTTTTTTATTTTTACCTCATTTTTCCCCACCTGTCAATTTCTCAGATTTAATTTTAAATCACAAAAGCAGGGCCTTTATCTACATCTTCTCCTTTTTTCTTTCCTATTACATATTTTCTTGAAGAAAATTCCAATTTGTATACTTTTATAAATCCAGTTTTTATATCTAATTTTATCAATTTTTCTATCAATTCATCCCTTCCCTTTTTAGTCAATCTACATTCAAAGACACTTTTTTGAATTCTAAATCCATAGCCCTGTAATAATTTATCAACTTTTGCCCTTTCTTTATCTGAAGAAATATCATAAACAACAGCATAATCAGCAATACCTTTCATACTATCCAATTATAAAAAGAAATAGTATTATCTTTAATTACCCAATTTTTAAAAATTATTATCTGCAGGTAAATAGATTCACTTAAAGAAAGGTCTTTTTTTGAATCTTTTCTATCCAGTTCACCTTCAAATTGATTTATAAACTTTTTAACTGCTTCATGCTTTAAATACATTCGGTTTTCTGTTTCCAAAAAATCTTTTTCTGTTATGACTTTCAAATTTATAAGTTTAATAATAAGACGGTCTATTCTTGCACGGAAAAGTTCTAATATATCATAAGCAAAAGATTCGTAATTATTCTCAGGACTGTGAAGAAAACCCAAATATGGATTAAGACCAACTGCCCTTATTGTAGCATTAATCCGTGAAAAAAGTAAGTAATATCCAAAATTTAAAAGTGAATTAATCATATCCGGCTTTCTCTTCTCTCTACTTTTAATATGGAATTTCTCATTTTCTATAAATAAATTTAAAATCTTATAAATCTTTTTTGCTGCTGAACCTTCCAATCCTCTTATTTTGTCTATATCTCCAGCCTCGTAAATCTGGTTAATTATATCTTCAAGTGCTTTTATAAAAATGTTCTGACCTTTGATGTACCTTTGTTTTAGAAGTGATATATAATTTTTTATTTTCCCAGCAGCAAATTCTTTAGTAATACACAAATACTCTGCTTCTGTAAGAGAAAAATATTTTTGTGTATGGTAATAGTTTATCTCATAATATTTTTTTGAATCGGGTTTGATTGTAGTAATATAATAGCCACTATTAAGAGTAATTGTAATAGGAATTTCATTTTCTGTGCATTTCCTAACAAAGGATGTTGAAAAAGCACATCTTTCCATACAGATAATCTCACTAATTCTTCTTAAAGGTATAGTTCCAATAATAGTGCCTTGTTTCTTTATATCAACAGCATCTCCATTTAATGAAAGGAAAATATGTGGTTCAGTAATATAAAGTGGTTTTTTCATTTTTTTAAATTCTTGCTCAGGTAGGACAACTGCTTCTGAACTTGTAAAATTTATTCCTAAAAAATTAAATCCTTCCTCTATAGGTTTAATACCTGTCTTTTCTTTTTTAACTCTTAATCCAATTTGAGCAAGAATTTCTTTTGTTTGAGAAAGTAGTTTTTCTGCATCCTCTTTAGTTCTTGTAAAAATAACAATATCGTCTCCATATCTAATCATCTTACAATTCAACTTCTCTAATTCTTCATCAAACCAGTCAAGATAAAAATTTGCTAAAATTGGAGAAAGAGGACTACCCTGTGCAAGTCCTTTAATCCTTTCATAATATTTACCATTCAAAACATATCCTGCTTTAATACATTTTACTAATAAATTTTTCAAACAAAGGTCAGATTCAGGAAGATAAAAATCCAGTTTTTCAATAAGAATATTTAATTCAACTGACGGGAAAAAATCCTCTATATCAGTTTCAATAACATATTGATACCCTTCAGAAATTATATTTCTAATCATCTCTATTGCCTTTTCCCTTGACATGCCTTTCCTAAATCCAATTGAACATTCTTCAAACATTCTGTCAAAAGGTTTTGAAATTGTTTTTAAGAGATATTGCTGAACTATCAAATCTTTAAAAGACAATTGCTCAACTATCCTTTCACCTTTATCTTTCTTCTTTATAAAAAAAGCAGTATTAGGAGTAGGAAGATAACTATTTCCCTTTATCTCATTATATATTTTTTCTGCAAATTCACTCTCATTAAAATGGAACTTTTCTTCTTTTTCCAGTGAAACAAAAGCATTATCATACCTTTCTAAAACTTCTTTTATAACTGAAACTATTGCTCTCTTATCAGGAAAAAATCTCTCAAAATAACCAGTTGGATTAAAATTAAGAATGTAATAACCCTGAGAATTAGAAATTTTTGTTCCTGTATGAAGTTCACTCCCAAGAATTAAAAACGGTAAAAAATCACCGAATTTCCCTTTAATATAAAGTTTCCCAATACATCCATTTATATACTGGACACTTCCTGGTTGTGATTTAGAAAGATGTTTAATTTCAGTATACTGCCAGTAATAAGGTAAAACTGAAAAATTATCTTTATTACTTTTATAAACAATTTCTTCACCAAATAATCTTGAAAACCTTTTTTCAAATGAATGGATAAAATTTTCAGTAGATATATATGTCCTATGTTTATATTTTTCAGGTTTAAAAGGAAATGGAGAAAGGAATTCGCAAAATATCTCTCCTTCCGTCTTTATCTTTCCAATATCATTTAAAACCTTCTCAAAATATCTTTCTTCTAACTGGCTAATTTCAACAATATGATAATTTTTCCCTGTCTCAGGGTCTTCTAAATAATTCTTTAACCTTTCTTTCCACTCATTAACATATTCTAAACTCCTTTTACAGAAAAAAATTTCTAAAGGAATAATATCTCCTTGTTTTATTTTAAAAGTGTGCCTTTTACCTTTAATGTGAAAAAAGATGTGTGATTGAGAAATTTGGTTATTTTCATAGAAAGATGAAGTTATAGATTTGACTATTGCTTGGATTATTGAAAAGGGATGAGATGAAGTAGAAGTAAGTTTTCTAATATTCACCAATTTTACACTTAAACGATACCACTTTAAAGCAAAAATTTTAGGATTACTCTCCATCTTCTATAAAAGTATTTTACTCCAATTAACTTAAAAAGTCCACTTTAATAATGATAAGTCCTTCAAAATTCTCAGGATAAATAAAAGTATGTTTCAGTCCCTAACGTTAGGGATGTCCTTCTGGACGAGTGTCGACGATATATACGATTTATGTTACTTGTTTCAGTCCCTAACGTTAGGGATGTCCTTCTGGACTGGTGGGTTTAATTGTACAGCACCCAAAAAGTTTCAGTCCCTAACGTTAGGGATGTCCTTCTGGACTTAATGGCTTTGAGAAATGGCTCTAATGGCTGTTTCAGTCCCTAACGTTAGGGATGTCCTTCTGGACTTAATTGGGAAAGATCTTCGATTTTTTTAATCTGTTTCAGTCCCTAACGTTAGGGATGTCCTTCTGGACATAGAAATAACTCCAATTCCTAAGCAAGTATTTGTTTCAGTCCCTAACGTTAGGGATGTCCTTCTGGACTCTTGCATTTTAAACCTATTGATTATCAAGGAATTCAAAATCAAAAATTTAGAACCTAACCTTAAATTTATAAAATTTTCCATTTTTTACCAGAAGTTCTAAATCAACTTTTCCTCCCAATTTTTCAAAGACCTATTTTAAGTGAATTTCCTTATGGTATGCTTTTTTTAGCAAGGAGTTTAGTTGGTCTTTGCCAATTGTAAGTTTTATTAATACTCTTGTCTTGTCTCTAAAATCTGACCAATCCTCTTCAGTTAAAGGATCTGTTCCATGAGCAAGGATTGAACGGTTCCTTTTTTCCATTAAATTTCTTCCTACTTTTGAATTCTTTTTCATACTTTCATATATTTTAGGCACAGGATTTTCTGGGTCTACTATACTTAAAATTGTCATTTGAGATTCCAATCCTAAGTTTTCCTCAGGAAGAGAAGATTTTTTAATTTTTTTAAATTCTTCGGATAGTTTATCACAAGAAATCTTTGTTTGTTTGCATAACTTAGAATAGTTTGGTTTAGTAAGGTCTTCTATCCCAAGTTGGAGTAATCTATAAGAAGCACACATTTCAATAATTCTATAAAGTCGGGCAACTGCATCATCATATCTTGCCTGTTTTTCTGAACCTCTTCTTAAGGCATTGGCATAAAGGTCAACAATTCTGTATTTGTCAATAATGTTCCGTTTATCTTTCCAATTTTTTTCTAATTCTTTAAGGAAAATTATATTATCATCAATGTTATCAGGAAGTATAGAACGAAATCCAAGACGAAATATCTCTTCTTTTATTTTTTCCAATCTTTCACTTAAAAGAGGTTTTTGAGGGACAGCACTATGATAAAAAGAGTCCCACTCTCTATAAACTTTAATTAGTTCTTTTATTAACTCCAATTTTTTAGCAGTAGCAGGGTCACGAATTGTTTTAAGTGTTCTTTCGCATGTGATTATTGCTGCTTTATAAAAATGTGAATTAAATTGATTTTCTATTAGTTCAAGTTCCCTATCTCCAAAATAATCAAAAGGATTTTCAATTAATTTAAGTTGTTGAGAAAAGGGAAAAACAATTTCTTCTTTTTTTTCTGCATAAAGATAAACCATTGGCAAACGATAATAGAAAGCAATTAGAGCAAGAGAAGCAACCATTACTTTTTTCCCACAAGTCGGGTCAACAACTATATTCCCTTCACATTGAAGAAGAATTTCTTCTCTAATAATTTCATAATTTTCTGAAGCATCAGTTTCTGTGATTTCTTTAAAAATCATTTCAGGAGAAAGAGAATTAATATCTTCATCACTTTTTACCTCTAAAGCAGTTTTCAGTGTCTCCTTTGAATGAAGTAAAAATACTTTCTTTGGTTTGAGACATAGAATACTTAAAATAATTGGTTCTTTTCGGCGTCCAACAGTCATTATAAGAGTTGTGCAATTAAGTTTTTCTGAAACTTCTTTATTTTGGGCTTTTTCTGGAACATATTTTTTCTCAAGGGAAAACGCTTCTTGAGAAATAGTTCTTAATTCATCTCTCTTAGAAGTACTTTTAAATTTATCAATTATCTTTTTTAACTCTTTCATTTTATCTACCTTTAAGACCAGCCGTCAAGTGGGTCTGAAGAAACCTCTTCTGGTAACGGCAAAGTTCTATTTTTATTATTCATAAACCATTGATAACCATAAGGTGTACCCTTCCTTCGCGCTCTTGGATATTTTATTTTTGATGAAAAATCTGATGGCCATTTAAGAATTGCTTTAAAATCTTTGATGTAAGGTAAATTATTAAAGTTTCTTTCAATTTCATTTTTATCCTTAGAAGAATAATTGCATTGTTTCTTTTTATATTCAAGAATAAATTTTTCTTTGTCAGGATTTTCTATCAATCCAGTATTTAAGATAGAACTGTATCGCTCCTTTCTATCAAATAAGATGAATTCTTTTATAGAGATTTTTACTGAACCTAAACCAAGTGGTTTTGCCATTCCTATTTTATGTGCCAAACCATTTTCAAGTTCTAATGAGTAAAGGAGTAGACCAAGTTCATAATCACTAAGATTGTAAAAATAGACATTGAAAACAAAAGTAGTTTCTTCTGGACAAATTTCTACTGTGCTATTAAGGTTAGTTTTTTCGTCAGTATAAGAATTTTCTTTATTGGGCGTATGATGATAATAAAATTTTCTTCCTCTTATAATAGCATTGTCATTATTATAATCTACAACTTTATCATTATTTCTACATTTATCAATAAGATAGAATTGGACACAACTTGGTTTAGGAGAACCTAATGGCTGTAATGTCTTGAAATTTCCTAATGTAGGAGAGTTTTCTGCTAAAGCAATTCCAAATGAAACCTTACCAGCAAATCCTTCCTTTTTTGAAACCATTCCAAAAATTCTACAGCATGGACAAAGAGAATTTATGTTTTCACAAGGAGAGAGTTTTGGAGATTCTAATGCTTGTCCTGTGCTTCTTAAGTATTTCAGACGGGGTTTTTGAACAGCAGCAATTTGAACAACTTTTCCATTTTTCTCTTCATAATAAACTAAATCACCAACCTGTAGTTCATAAGTTTCTCTTCCTCCAGTATATTCTTTTCTTTCAATCATCTGGTCTTTAAGTAATTCTTCAAAATCTTCTTTAACAGGAACATTTTCATCAAACTCTATATACTTATTAATAGGAACAAAGACACGATCAAAATTATATTTTGGAGCTTTTTTACTTGTCTTTTTCAGTTTCCCTATCATGCTCTGTCCCTTTGTAGAATCCTTTGATGTCACTTTTTTAAATCTGTTATCGTTAACTTCCCAAACCTCTATTTCCCTACCTTCTTTCATACATTCAACCTCGTTTTTTGGTATTATAAAAACTTCCGCTTTTTGAAGTTTTCCACCATAACCAGTCAATTCACTTACAATTCCACCTTTTGCTTTTATTTTTCCTTTGTCAATAAAAGTTAAAGGACTTGCTCTATATGGAAGACGCTCATCTTCAAATTGAGAAAAGCAAGAATTTGATAATCCTTCAGCAACACTTCTTATCATTCCTTTTATTTCTGTAGAAGGAATTGCAGGTTTATCATTAATCCTGAAAAATCTCATAGTTTTATGTTCATTATTCTTATTATTAACCTCTGTTTTTTCAGGGTCAGGGATAAAAATAGGTGTTAAAGTTTTTAGTTCACATTTAAGTATTCCAGAATATCCTTCAAATTTTTTATGAGGAGTAAACTTGGCTCTTTCTACTTCTTTTTTGTCAGGTCTAACAAAATTGTAAGGATTGATAAATTTTCCATTAGGCATTTTTTACCTCCAGTTTTTTTAATCTATTTAAAATTTGTTTCCCTTTATCTTTATAGATAACCACCTCTATAGAAACAAAACTTTTATTCAATGTTAAGCTTCTTCCGTCTAAATCTATTGGATATTCAATAATTTTAGGAATTTTTTCTTCAAAGAATGTGTTTTTGCTAAAATGAATGTATCTTCCCCATAAAATTGTATTTAAACTTGATTTTTCACATTCAATTTCTAATTTGTCTTTTAAAAAATCTATGCAAATTTGTTCTTCACAAATAAAGGAAAGGATAAATTCATCCCCTTTTCTTCGCCATCTTAATTCTGAATTATCTCCAAATGCTCTACCTTTTTTAATCTTACTAAAATCCCAACTGCTTATCTCTTTTTTATCATATTTTAAAAAAGAAATACTATCATAGAATTCAACAATAATATAATTGAAATTATCAAATTTTTTAAGGCAATCTTTCAATCCATTTTCATTCATTTTCCCTGCATAAAGATAAATCTTCATTTTGACTCCTTAGGTAGTTTTTCCATTCTTTATCAAGACACTTAATAAATTCTTTTAAATTTCCATCAACATCCAACCCTTTTTCATTTCCTTTAAATTTTAAATCAATATTATATGATTTCCAAACACCCTCTTCTTTGAATTTTCCATATTTTTTTATAATTTCATCTTTACCCAACTTCATAAATTTCATATTTTTAATTATTCCCTGAATCCTTCCAAATCCTTTATTTTTTCCATAACCAATTGGTAAATCAGATAGATACAAATCTTTAAATACTTGTAATATTAAAGCAATTTCATATTCTTTTGGATTTTCTATAATTATTTTGCCTTCAAAACAACCAGAAGTTAAAACTTTAGCATTAAATTTTGCTTTTGGTAGTGCTCCACCAGTAAATCTATTTATTGCTACAAAATCAAATTTCTTTTCATTTAATTCTTTATTTGAAGGATAAAGGTCTTTAAAATATATCCTTCCTATTTGCCCTTCTTTGCTTGAAAAACCAAACAAATTACAAATTAAACATTTCCCACATCCCCCATTTTTTGTAGGGTCACAGCAATCAAGTCCAAGAGTATTTAAAATTTGTTCTGCTCTAAAACGGAATGGACCTTTAATACTTGTTCCTGGTATATAAGAAACTGCTGAATTTAAATTTTTCAAAATCTTTATAGGCGAAGTATCAAATTCTTCTTTCTCAAATTCACCTCTTCCTTTTATTACAAATGGCTCTTTTAATAAAATTTCATAATTAATTTCAAGACGAATAATTGAGTTTAATTTTAAAGATGTAAATGAAACATCTTTTTTGTAATCTTCATAAGTTAAGATTCCCACTCCATTTAGTCCATTTTTCAAAAATGGAATAAGACACTCTAAATTGGAAAAATCAAGAGAATAAACTTTTTCTATATTTAGATGACAGAAGCCTTCACCTCTTGTTTTGTTCCCTCCAAGTAAGATATGTCCATTACAAAATTCTTCTAATCCTAAAAGAATAATTTTTCTAATTTCATTCTGGTTGTCATTAAATGTATAATCTACAGACATTTGAAATGGGAAACAGAATGCAGGCTGAACAACTTCTCTATCATATTTTGCTTTATCTTGTGCTGTTAAAGTTTCTCTGTTTATCCCTACACCATCGCGAATTATAGTTGAATTTTCATTTTTTAAAACAGAATCTTCAAAAATTACTTTTGACGCTTTTTTTTCTCTTCCAAATATTTCTTCCAATAATCCAGAATATGAATTATCTAATATTTTTTTTAAGTGAGATAAAAATGCTCCTGCAATGGAAGTTCCTGGTAGTAGAAGGTTTCCTTCAGTATCGCGTAAAAATAAAGCATCTGTCTGGATAGATTCTTCTCCACTACCTATATGTAATGGTGTATCAAAACATATATTTCCTATAAAAACATCTCTTTTCAAATTGCCTCTTCCCATTTTACACTCCCTTTTCTGATAAACAGATAATAAATGTTTCAACAAAATAGCGGATGAATTCTTTTGCAAATTTTAATAAAAACTCGTCCGTTAATATATCTTCATTATTCAAATTCCCAATAAAAATCCCTTCTTTTTTCAATCTATATTCTAAAAAATTTCTTTTATAATTAATACTATCAGTAAGTGGTCTAAATTTTCTATTTTTAATTTGTATAAGTATATCTATGAGAAAATCAGAGATTTTTTTGTCTTTTCCTTCAAAATTTTTGATTTCTTTCTCCCATCTTTTCTTTAATGTCTTTTTTTCTACCCTTTTTTTAATAGAATTTATAATTTCATCAATATTTTTTGCCTTTAAAGTATCTCTAAATAGTCCTTCTAATTGATTAGGAGTTGGCCCATCTTTTAAGTTTTTCAGCGAGTTTTTTAAATTAAGAAATTCAGATATAGGAGACCTTAAGACCTCTTCCTGAATCAACTTTATTATTTCTCCCATTTGTCCCCCCAATTTACATGATAATCATCACAAACAATTAACCATCCAAAACCTTCATTCTTTCTAAAACCAATACCTTCTTTTTCTAAATTTTCTAATTTATCTTTTATTTCTTCACTTTTGTTACTGTTAAACCTATAAAGAAAAGTAGAACCCTTACTAATTCCTATTTCTTGTTCTAATGGTAATCCATAAACTCCTGAAAAACCATCAATAAAAATTGGTTTTGAAAAATATTTTATTAAATTGACATCAATTCCCAATTCCTCTTTAAACCATTCTTCAGAAATAACCGTTAAATGTCTAAGATATTTATCAGTAATAATTGCATCAGAATAAAGAGTAAGAGAAAAGGTATTTTGTCCTTTTTTTTGCCAATCTTCCCAGCGTGTATCAAAATCTCTTTTAATAAGAAAAGAAGAAATATATTCTCCTTGCCTTTCAGCAATAATTTTTAATTTACATTTTCCATACCCTCTGCTTTTTCCTTTACCAATAGATAATTCAATTTCTTTCTCTCCCCCAAAAATTTTATTAACAAAATTTGATTTTATATCCTCATTAGAAAAAATTATAATTCCTGTAAAATATTCTTCCTCTGCAATTGCTTCAAATGAAAAAACAGCATTTTCTTCTGGTTTTTGTGTTTTATCATCAATAACATTGTGCATCTTAATAATCTTTCTTGTCTCAACATAATAAAGGAAAGGTTTTTTATAAAAATAATAACCTTCTCTATTTTTTAATGGAGCATGACAAGTTTGACATTCATTAGCCATTTCACTAATCAAAAAATCAGCAAAACTATGTTGTTCTCCTCTAAAATTTTTTTTGTTGATTCCAGGATAATGCTTACATGTAAAGGTAGAAAGAGGTATAGGTATGGTATGATAAAAAGCTTTTTCCTCTTTAAATGCAGGATAAAGATTGCCAAATTTCACATCTTCACTGAGAAAAAATCCTTTAAAATCATCTTCATCAGCACTTCCATTTTTTTCATAAATAAAATAATTAGCCAATGCTCCTAAAATAATACTTCCTGGTATATAATTATGTGTTCTTGATAAATTTCCTGCCTCATGACGACAAGAAAATATTGCTGGCTCTTCTAATTCAACCAAGGCCATAAGAAAAGTATTTGACATAGAACCTCCATTTTATTCTTTATTAACAAAATTTTTCAGTTTATTTAATACATCTTCTACTTTTATTGAGCCATCATTAATTTTTTCTATTTTAATCTCACATCTTCCTTTGCCTCTTCTTCTTTTTCCACCTATATGAGAAATAAATCTTAATCCTGCAATAATAAGAGAAAGTGCTTCATCTTTATTTTTTATCGGAATAATCTCTTTTATGTAACCTATAAATTTTTCTGATTTTTTTCCCAGTTCATAAGAATAAAGAAAACCTTCTTTTGCTGTTCCTGTTTCTTCATTTATACTATTATGAAATTCAACACGGCTTAAAAATTCCTGATATCTTATTTCTTTATTTAAAATCCCCATAATTTTGTAAAACTCATCTCTTCTTCTTGCATCTTCAAATTTAAAATGAGAAGGAGTAAATGGACTACCAAAAATAAGACATAAAATGCATGGTTTATCAAAACATAAACCTTTACCTTTAATTAATTTCCCTTGGCAGTGTTTAATTCCCAATATATCTGCAATATCTTCACAAGCATCTCTTATTATTCCTTTCATTGTAGAACCAGGAATAACTAACCTTCCTTTGCTATCTCTATAAAGAATATCATCAATTATCCCTGAAATTCCTAAACCAGTTCCTATATGGTAATCAGAAGAAAACAAGATAGAATATTCAATTACTATTTTTGAACTCACTTTCCCCTCCTTATATAAAACTTGCTATTTCAACCATATCAATAAAATTGTTTATTTTTACATCTTCACCATTAAACTTTCCTTTTCTCCACAGATATTCCCAGTTGTCTTCCATTATTGAATTAAATTCTTTTCTTTTTTCCTCACTTAATCTTCTTAACATTTTTGATAATTGAAATTTACTATATTCTTCTCCATTTCTTATTATTTTTCTCAAAGCATTAAATTTGTTTGAAGGCAGAATTTCTTTTAATTTTTTAGTTTTCTCTATAAACTTATCCAATGTCTCTTCTTTGAAATTAGAATGAGCAATAATATAAGGTCTTCCAGTTAAATAGTAAGTTTCTGAACCAAATTTATAATAAAATTGCCTTTCTCTACTTACCATTATTGGCTCAAGAGAAGAAGTAATAATAACTGCAAAATCAATACTTGAATTTTCTTCTTTAAATGAGCGAGATTTCTTTTTTGCATTACTTAAAAGGTCTTCAGCAAGGGAATAGGCATTAAAAAATGGAAAATGATGTTTTACAATAACAATCCCTATACTGCAACTTAACCCATTTTGAAATAATCCTTCATAATTTTTTGATTTTTGATTGAGTTTTTCAGCAAATTTTTTAGCAATATGAATAGAAAGGTCTCCTCTTGAAACAAAACAAAGGTCATCTCCTCCAATAACTATTGGTCTAAAAGGAAAAGGTGGC
>JAMWCO010000025.1 GCA_023818785.1 Candidatus Omnitrophota bacterium | reverse complement strand
AAACTTTTACCTACGAAACTTAATGAGGAAATAAAAAGTCAGTTAATTATGAAACCTCCTTAAAATGAGTTTTTGTTGATTTTTTATAAAATATGGAAGAATTATTTGAAATCTACTGGTCTTTGACCTGTTTCAGTAAGGACTTACTGGAAAAGTTTGGTGATAAGTGTTATTAAAATAATTTATTGCAAGATTTTTATTTTTATATTTTCTTTTAATCCAGTAAGCATGTCAGTTATTTCTAAATTATATATTCCTGTTTTTTCATTATAAGCAATTGGTATTTCAAGTGTATTGTAGATGTTATTTAAAGACACTATTTTTTTATATATTTGTTCTTTTTGGTTATAAACAACAATTCTATAAATATCTCCATCTTTTGCTCCTGGCATTGTAAGAACTATTTTTTCTCCTAACTTAAAGATAGAACTATTTATTTTTACTAATGGTTTATTTTGGCTTTCAGCAAAGAGAGAATATATTAAAAAAGGTTGGTTTATTTTATCACTCCATTCTCTTTTTTTAAACAAAAATTTTTCATTAGCCTGGTAAACATATCTTTCTTCATTCAATTTAATTCGGAAATTTTTACCAATTGTTTCTTTTGGAAAAAGAATTCCAAGAATTTTGCATCTTTTGTTTTCTCTTATTCTTACTATGATTTGTTCTGGAATCTTTTTTTCAACTTCCAGATTTAAATAAGGGATAACTTTTTTAATTTTAAGAATTTGCAGAATAAAATTATCAATATCTTCTAATGAAGATGAAGTTAAAGCAGAAGATAAACTAAAATTAAGTAAAATTGCTTTTCCTTTTCCAAACTCAACTATTTTAAATATTTCACTATCTGGGATATATTGGATTTGATTTGAAGAAAACTTTATTTTTTCACCATTTATTACTTTTTCAATTTCTATTTTTCCTCTTTTTGTTTTTTTTATTTCCTGAACTGGTTGAATTTGAAAAATATCTGCCAGAGAAGTTTTTCCTAAATATCTACCATATCCATTAAATATCCCTGGAATAAAATCACTAATTAACAATCCGCCATTTTTCACAAATTCTTTTATTCTATCAGATTCTTTTTCTGTCAAAGCATAACTACTAAATAAGAATAATATCTTGTAATTAGATAATTTCCCTTCTTCTATCATATTAGTTGTCAAAAAATCAAAGTTTATTCCATATCTATAAAAAGTATCTATTATTGTACTGATTGAAGAAGAAGGATTCTGTAATTCTCCATCTATAAATGTTAATGAATTACTTAAATGGCTCCAGTGGATAGCAATACCATCATTAGTTAATGGATTTACAACTAACAGGTGTCCTAATCCTTCATATAATTTTTGTAATCTTGGTAGCATCTCCTGGAAATATTTTGCATAAGTATAATCACAAGCAATAAATCCTTCTGATGAAGGACCTGCATTATACCAGGAATTTCCATTAATAATTCCACATAGTAAAGGAGACCACAAAGGGTAAGGATAAATATCTCTTCCACCATGAGTTTTTGTATAACCACCCCACCATACTGTTCTCAATTTATCTTTTCCAATACAGCGTAATACTTCATTTTCAACTTTGTTTTCATATGGTCCCCAGAAATCAAGTTTGCTTATTGTATATTCTAAGTTTCCTGGAGAAGAACCTTCTGCTCCTACTATAGCATCAGGGTCAATACTTTTTATAAAGTTTGCTAAATAATGATGATAATCAGCATATTGCTTTTCCATAAAAAACTTATGGTCATAAGCAGAAGCATATTTTTTTTCTCTTTTTGCTTCTTCTAATTTATAATGTCTTACTTCTTCAAAGTTTTTAAAAGAAGTTTCCCATTCTCTATTTAAGTTTTCTATAGTTTGGTATTTTTCTTTTAAATATGATTTAAATGCTTTTTCTTCACTTGGACTGTATCCACCATTATAATCAAAATAATTTTCGTCTCCTAAAGAATAAATAAATGGTTTATATAAAGGAATATCTTTAATAATTTCTAATAAAGATTTTTCTGCTTCTTCTTGAATAATTGGATTGTAAAAAGAACCATCTCCTTTATATTTTTCTTTATTTTTAGGGTCTGAAGTAAATAATGGCCAACGTTGTTGTGTCCATCCATTTTCATCAGAAAAAAGTCCTATCTGAAAAGAATAAGGTACATTTTTCAAGTTAAATTTTGCCTCTATAGGAGCATTTATGTGCGGGTTATGTCCTAAACATGCAATAAAACCTGCATCTACTATTCTTGGTAGGTAAAATTCTCTTAAATAACTTCCCATTCCATTCCAGACAATAGAAGGAAAAATTTCTTTTTCTCTTTTTGGGAAAAACAATTCTTTATCTAATTTTAATAGGATATTTTTACCATTTATAAATAAACATTCTAAATAACCACAAAGACCAGGGAATTGACTAATTTCAACTTCAAACTCTTTATTTTTTATATCTTTTGGAAACAAGTAATTTTTTTGAAACCATACCTTTTTCTTAAATGAATCAGTAATCTGGATTAAAATTTCTGTATTCTGTTTTAATGGTTTTTCTAAATTTATATTTAATTTTATTTTTTCTCCAGACATATATGAAATTTTGTCTGTTTGAATTTCAGTTTTCCCAACTTCTGAATTTACATTAAAAGTATAAAACCCAAAATCAAGAGTTCCCTTTTTAGAAGAAATAATAAAGTCTAGAAAGTACTTACCTGCTTTTAAAAAAGGAATAGAAAAATTAATTTGTTTTTTTTCTCCTACATTTTCTATTGAAAATTTCTTTTCCAAGTTTACTTCATTCCATTCATCTCTTAATCTAAAATAAATAACCAATTTTTCATTTTTTTTGCCTGAAATAGAAAAATCAAAATTTTTAGGGAAACTTTCCTGAAAAAATGTATCCCCGTTTTGAAAATTTTTATTCTCAATAAAAACTGTAGTTTTTTTATTTCCTGCCCATATTATAGTTTTTGCTATTAAAACCATGTTATTTTCATAGTATGCTTTCCAGAATCTGTTGTAAGGGATAGGGTTGGTTAAAGATAATCCATCATACCAGGTAGAATGGTCTTCAGGATAATTAAATATTACAATTTTGCCTTTCCCAAACATATAAGTTTTTATAAGATTTTTTAGTTCTATTTTCTGCAGAGACCAACATAGCCCCAAGAAAGGAAAGTTTCTTATAATTTCTTCTGTTTTATCTATAGGATTAGAAGTGGTTTTTTCAATTTTTAAATTTGGATTGTAAAAGAAGACAAGACCAGAACCATTTTTGACTTTTTCTAAAATTTTATACTGTGCTTCAGGAGGAAGTGCTTCAAAATTCACATGACCAAAAATAATTACATCATAGTCTTTTTCTAATTTTGAAAGTAGTTCCTGTTTTTTTTCATAAGTTGAAGTCCCTTCAATAGTTGCTTCATATACATTATCATGAGCAATAAGTCCTGTATAAAACAATATAAATGCTTCAAAATCAATATCTAATCTCTGCCATATTTCAATTACTTCTCTTGCTCCATGCCTTGGAACAAGAAAAAGAACTTTTATTTTTCCAGCACTATAAGGTTTAGCCCAGTTTAAATGGTCAGTTACATATGAAGTGGTAAGTTTGTTTAGATAATCACCATTATGTTTTTCTAAGGAATAGAGAGAAAAAGAAATAAAGATAAAAATAAAAAAAGTCCCTTTCATTATTTTCCTTTTTTTAAAGCAATTCAATTTTAAATCTCCAATAAATTTCCTCAATTTGAGTAGTAATAAGTCTAATTTTCTTTAGTTGGTCTATTATTTTTTCTTTGGATGTTGATGAATAATCTATTTCTGTAAATTCTTTCTTAATAGAATCATACTGGTTAAAATATTTCTCCAGATTTTTATTTTTAGGCACTTTATCAATGAGTTTGTTTACTTTTTCTATCCAATCTTCTATTTTCTTTTTTTCTCCTTGTAAAAACTTTTCAAAAGGAATAAAAAAGAAATTTCCTTTGTTCAAACAAGTAAGAAACCCATTTTCAAATACCAATTCCCAGGGTGGAGTAACTTTTTTTGATAAAATACTGCCTATTTGATTTATATTTTTATCTTCAGAAGAAAAATAAATATATCCAAATTTATCAGGACACATATAATTCCCTCCAGGGGACCATGTAACTCCACGAAAATTTCCAGTACTATAAGAATACCTAACAATATTAAACATCCAAAGTTCTTCTTTTGGTTCTTTTACTTTTAAAAGGTCATTCCAAGGGAAAAACGCTTCAACAATCCAATAATCTTTTCCTTTTGAAGTTTTGTAGAACCAATCCTGTCCTTTCCAGAATAAATCACTGAGTGCAGTATCTATCTGTCTTAAATTATGTTTAGCACCAAGAAAATTAACTGTAAACTTTAAGTATCCTATTCCTGCTGCATTCTGGTCAAAATATATTTCATTGCAATCATCTGTCCATAAGTTTGGACTATCATCTTCTTTTATAGTTGCTTTTATCTTATCAACATATTCATCATAATTTTTTATTCCTAAATAAACTCCTTTTTTATTATAAAGCATCTTAAATTCTGTGCGCAGTTCACCGGGACCTGGTTCTGGTTTCCAGTATTCATAAAATACAACAGCAGAATCTGTTTTTTGCCAGCAATCTTCATCCAGAACTCCATCAATTTCTGGTGGAACCTCAACATAACTTACTTTGTAAAATATGATTGTTCTTATGTTTGTAGAAAATGCAAATTTATAATTTAATATAAGAAAACAAAACATGAAAAATCCTCCTTTAAAAAATTTCATTTTTACCCCTTATTTCACTTCTTCTATTTTTTTCTTTCCATTTTCATAAATTGTTTTTATTTCTTCACAAGTTAAAGGTTTTTTCCAAAAAGTAAAATCATCTAAAACTGCATTTGCCCTCAAAATTTTAACTGCAGGGTTAAGAACGTTAGAACAACCAATACCATGATAAGGATTTTCAGGGAACCATATGTTTTTTGTGCGCCACCCTTTTGCTTTACCAATTTGTTTCCCGTCTAAATAAAGAGCAATAAGTCCTTCTTTATTACTCCATGTTCCTACTACAAAATGCCAGGTTTCAGGTATCCATCCAATTTCTGGTGTAAAAACCCGGACTGCTGAAGCACTTCCTGATTTACCATCTTGTTCTTCTCTTCCTGCCCAAAGTAATAATTCACTATAAAGTTGCTTCCTGCATGCAAAGTAATTCCATGCGAATTGCCAGAATTCATGGTCTTCTCCATCATTTACAGGATAATCTGGTTTAAACCAAAAACTTAAACTTCCTTCTTCAAAAGGAAAATCTGTAAGATTAGCAGGATAAATTAGAGTATCAGGTTCTCTGAAACTGCCACCTTTTGTCCAAGGAGAAGGAATAATTACTGTCCTATCAGCACCATAATAACCTGGTGGTGTTTTTTTCTCTAATTGCAATCCATCAGCAAAAAAAGTAATTTGTTTTCCTTCAGCATTTAAACAATAAAAAGTAATTTCAGCAGAAGATTCTAAATCAATATAACACCAATATCTTTTCCAATCTTTTGTAAGAATAACATTTTCTACTTTCCCTGTAATATTGTTTGTTTCATCTTTTAAGTAAATTCTAAGTGACCCTTCTCCTTTAAGATAAATAGAAAAAACATACTTATTTGGAACAAAAGTGGGAGTAGATGGTCCTACTATTTGATACTTTCCTCCTGTAACTTTTGCAGAAACAGAAAATCCACTTTCTAATAACTTTGTAGTTTTTACTTGAAGAGATGCTAAATTATGCCAAGATTCTGTATCACTTTGTATTAATTCTGCTTTTCCTATAGAAGTAAATCCATCTATTCCTTCTTCAACATCGCTTTGATTTGCAAGAAGAATGTTTGTTACGCCATTTCCAAGATAAATTCCTTTTCCTGAGATACCTTTTTCCAAAATAGGTATATTTTCAGATACATCAGTTCCATCTTTCTTCGTAGCAATAGAATTTCTTGAAAATTGAGAGTTTTTTACACCAGAGATTGCATAATCTGGTTGCACTCCTTTGTCAAAAGAAAAGTAAAGATAAATTTCTTCTTGTTTACCTGGTAAATTTTCCTGACTAAATGCTATTTGGCAAAAAAATATACCTATTACTAAATTATAAATCAAATTTTTCATTCCTTTCCCCTTGTTTTTTTGCAATTTTGAAAAGTTGATTATATGTTTGATAAATTATATTTTCTGCATTCTCATCAGTTAATGCAAAATCTCTCTGGACATTCATCTTCCCTGATTCTATATCTCTTTTATGTTCATAAGAAGGCATAATATAACTTAATTCATCATTACATAAAGAAATTACCCATGTATATTTGAAAGGACTTTTATTTTTTAAATTCATAGCAATTTCATGAAAAACTTCTCCTGGTAATCCTAAAATTGCTAATTCTCCAATTCTAATAAGTTGTAATTCTGAAAAACAACCTTTTTTATCTTGTTTTCCTCCCGCAACTTTCCGATTATGGACATATTGTTTTCCACGTGCAGTTAATGGTTTTCTCCAAGGGAAATACACTTCTTTGCTTACTGAAAAAACAGTCTTCTCCTTTAAAGGTGTAAGTTTTTTCCATATTTTTTTAATTGCATTGTAAAGTATTTTACCTGCTACTGGAACCAAACTTTCTGCTATATCAAGAGAAATTCCATGTTCAATTAAACCTGCTGGATGAACATTTCCTTCTGGTCCTGCCATAAGAGAAAATACAAATTTACTTCCTAATTCATTTTCTATTTTACTCATTGTCCATCCAAAAAAATCAGTATGTAGTTTAGGGATGAAAGTTAAAGCATTATGACATCCAAAATTTGCAAGTCCACAAATAGGTTTTCTATCTTTATCCTCAAATATTAGTATATATAAAGAATCATCATAAGGAGATTCTGATTCAATTTTATTTAAATCTATATCTTTAATGCTATGGCTGATAGTGAAATGTCCGATACTACCATCTTTCATACGAACACGAGGTCTGCCTATTCCTGGGACAGAAATTTTTCCTATTTTTCCCTTTGCAGGTTTTCTATAACTATTTGCTAAAAATACAGCACTTGCAGCACACCTATATAGAATATTTAAATAGGTTTGTGTTTTTTCAGTTAAAGATTTATGCTTTGATATTCTTCCGCCATAATCCTCAGGGTCATCATAATCAATTACTCTTGGTCCAGAATGAGTATGGGTAGCACAGACTAAAATGTTTTCTCCCGGGATATCTGTCCATTTACTTGCTAATTTCCTTATACCATTTGTAATATTTGGGAAAAATTCACTTATATCTAAAAGTACTATTGCTGTTTTTCTTTTACCATCATCAAATACAGTCGCTCTTGCACAAAATTCTCCAATAATATCAATTGCTACTCCTTTTGGACCAAGATATCTTGCCTGGTCCAATGGAGGTGTAATATTATATTTTGCTACTCCAACTTTTAATTCACCCATTTTCTCTTTTCTTTATTTGAAAGTTTTTCTCTATTTCTCTACCTGTAATAACATCAAAAATTTTTAAAGTATAAAAACCTAATTTTTCATTATAAGCAATTTTTATTCTACCTTTGTAGTTTTTATTGATATAAACTTGCTCATTAAACCAAAGACATTTTTCACCTTCAGGATTAAAAAGTTCAATAGAAACTAAATGGGGTAAGTTATCTTCTGAAATTATATTGAAATCAAAAAATTTCCCTTGTTCTACTTGTTTACCAACTTCTAATTTTAAATTTTTTGGCTCTTCCTGTAAAAGAGAAAAAATTCCTATTTTTTCAGAAGAAAGAAAAGTTTGAAAACAAGAAACATTCCCAATAAATTTTTTATTTAGTATATCATAAACATAATATGGTTTTTTTAATTTAATAGAAACCTGAGTTTCTTTAAGATATTCTGGAGGTAAAAGCCCTAAAATAAAAACATTTTCTTTCTGGAATAAAACTTTCTGGCAGGATAGAAATTTTTCTTCTTGGCCAAATACTTCTGCTATTGGTAAAACACCAAAATTTTCTAAAACCAATTTTATAAAATCTCTAAATCCTATATCTTCTCCTTTGCCTCTCATGTTTAAATAGTTGTCTAATGAAAAGTTAAGGAAAAGAGTTTTTCCTTTTCCATATTCATTAACAAAAAGAATAGGTATATCAGAGACTAAAGAAGAACTTGTTGTTTGTTCAATCCCTTCTCCAATATTAACAGATGGAAAATAAAAAAAGAAGTTTTTATTTGCAAAATTTCCTGAAACTTTTATTTCTTTTTTTATCCCGGGGGCTAATGGAGAAGCATTTCTTTTAATTCCAAAAACTTCATCAAGTATTCCTTTCTCCCTTATTTCTCCTAATTCATCAAAAACACCTGTATTTATATCTCCTATAAGCACTCCTCCTGAAAAAACAAATTTTTTAATCTGTTCTGCTTCTTTATCAGAGATTGCTTGAGAATAGGGAAGGATTAAAACTTTATATTCCCTTTGAGAAAGATTACCATTTTCAATTTGAGAAGAAGAGACCCAGATAGGTTGATATCCAATATCCTCTAAAACAGCAAGAATAGATTTGTGAGAATCCGGCCAATAACCACCAATGGCACTACTTAATTTTGAGGAAAATTGACTAACTAAAATTGAAGAAGGAGAGTATAAAATTGCAACTGGACTTGTTATTTTTTCACTTTCCATCAGGTACTTACCAAGTCCATTTTTTAAAAGTTTTAAGTCATTTTCTATATATTTAAAATAATAAGTATAGTCTAAATCCACTCCTAAAATTCCTTCTGTCCCTTCTAAACAATAATACCAGATTGAATTACTACCTTTAAAAATTGAATCCCATAAAACATTTTTTAAACCAGAAATAGTTCTTCCTCCATGACTATCTGTATATCCACCAAACCAGTTTCCTCTTATAAGAGAAGATGGAGCAAAAGAACAAAGAAGGCTATTTGTTATTGGGTCAGGATAAGGTGCCCAGAAATCAACTACTTTACTCATCTTTTCAAAATTTGTCCCATCAATAGGGTTAAGTCCACCAGAACCTTCAAAACCTACTGGAATACCTGGGTCAATTTCACAAACTACTTTTTTGCATCTTTCATAAAGTTTAGTATAAGAGTCTTCATAAAAAAACCTATGTTCAATCCAGGAAATCCAGTTATTTTTCAATGAAGATTCTTTAAAAGTGTCTGGTTTTACTTCTTCCCAGGAAGAAAAAGAAGTTTTCCATCTTTTATTTAATTCTGTAATATCACCATACTTTTCTTTTAAATAATCTCTGAATTTAGTTAACCATGGTTGGCTTCTTCCTGAATCCATATCTCCTAAAAAAGTCTCATCTCCTAATGAATAGGAAAAAATACTTAAACTTTTTGCTTTTTTTACTGTTTCAGATAATTGAGATAAAAGTGAATCTTCTTTTTCTTTACTTCCATAATCTTCAATTCCTCCAATATGAATACAATAAGGAATAAATTGAAGTCCATTAAGAAGAATTTCTCTCCCATCTCCACTGGAAAGAACTGCATCAAATCTTTGTTTTCTTATTTGTTGATAAGCAAAATGTGCTAATATCCCTTTTGTTGTTCCTCCCCAAATAATAAAATTAAATTTCCCTTTATTCTCTTTTTTTACAAAAATTGTTTTATATTGATGAGAAATTTCTTCTTTTTCAGAAAATAAAGAAACAATTACATTTAAAATAGTGGTTTCAATAGATGGAACAATAAATGAAATTTTTGTTTTTTCTTCTTTTACAGGGAAAATACTTCTTTCAATAACTCTATTATCAATATCAAAAAGTTCTATTTTAAGTTTTAAATTTTCTGAAAAGTTAGAAATAATAACTTCACATTTTATTTCTTCTCCAATAGAAACTAATTCTTTATTTAAAGAAATTTCTTTTATCTTTACTTTATTTTCTTTCTGGAAACCAAAACTTGCCCAGTTTTCAATTCCTTCTTTACTTCTTAAATAAAGATTAAAAAATGAAATTTCTGGTAAAAACTGTGAAATTTTATAAATAACAAATTTTTCTTCACCTGGATTTAGAAATACTTCTTGAATAGGTAGAGAAATTGGTTCATTTAATGGCTGGGATAAGTTTGCTTCTATTTTAAGTAAAATAGGTTGTTGACAAATATTTTTTAAAGGAATTTTTATATTTAAAGAAGAGTATGGTGCATCAAATTTTTCTTCAACAAATTTTCCAATACTAATATTTGGTATTTTCTCTGGTACTACCCATAGCAAAGATTTTGCTACAAGTGAAAGATATAAATTGTAATAAAAGGGAGTTTCAAGGTTGTAAAAAGATTCTGGAGTTAAACTATACTTACTTAAAACAGTTGAAGAAATAAATCCATAATCAAGGACACAAATTCTCCCTTTTCCACAATCATATGTTTTTATAAATTTTTTTTGAAGATTGATTTTAAAAAAAGGTAAAAAATCAATAGGAACTCCATTTAAAATAAAATCTATATCTTGCTCTTTTTGTCTTTCCCATATTTTTCCTTCAGTGAAATCAGGAAATGGGAAGTAATAACAAATAAGAAGTCCAGTCCCTTTTTCTACTTTTTCAAATATATTTTTCTGGCATTCAAAAGGCAGAATAGAAAAGTTAACATTTCCCAAAATAATAGCGTCATAATTTTGGGAAAGTTTATTTAAAAGTTCTGTTTTTTTCTCAAAAGGAGAAGTGCCTTTTACAGAAGCAGACCACTTATCAGTTTTTGCAAAAAGAGAAGGCTCTCCAGTAATAAATACTTTATATTCTAAACTTATTCTTTGGGCTAATTCAACTGTTTCTCTTGCCCCAGATTGAGGAACAATGAATAAAACTTTTATTTTGCCTTTTGAATAAGGTTTTGCTAATTTTATATGGGGAGTAATATATTTTTCACTTACCTCATTTAAATAATTTCCATCCAATTTTTCTTCTGTTTCTATAAATGTAAAAAGGGAAAAAAGAAAAATTAAAATTTTTCTCATTTTATTCCAATGGCCAAAAATATTCTGCTTTCAAATTTACAAGGTCAGAACCAACAGGCAATGGGTCTGGACCTGGTCTTGGGAAAACTTTAATCCATTCAACAGAACCATCTACAAAAGCCACATTATTCCCTTCTCCATGGCAAGGATAATCACTCAACCATGGCCAACTATATCTTGCACCAGCATTTCTATACCAAGTATACCATCCAGTAGGTGAGCCACCACCCAATCCTTTAGAATCTAATAGAAGAACAATCCTTTTAGTCCTTACTTTTTCTATTTTAGTTCCAACAAGATTAGAGTTTATAGCATAATTTGTCCATCCTCCATTTCCACTTTTATAATATGCAGGATTTGCAGGACAAAAATATGGTTGTTTCTTTTTTGCCCATCCTCCATGTTTTACATAAACTACTCCACTGTACACTCCAGCAAGTTCTACATACCAGGTACTGTCTTTGTCATATGGGAAATAACCATCAAAATCCTGACAGTACATATGAACTCCTAATGTTAATTGTTTTAAATTGTTAATACATACTGCTTGTCTTGCTTTATCTCTTGCTTTTGCTAATGCCGGTAATAACATACCTGCAAGAATTGCTATAATAGCAATGACTACCAACAATTCTATCAATGTGAAGCCATGTGGTTTTGAAAAGATGCTCTTTGAAAATTTTTTTCTTAACATTTTGCACCTCCATTTTTAAAATTTAATCTATATATAATCATCCACCATAATAACTGGTAGATGTAAAATAGAGGATTTTTATAAAAGAAGGATTTTTTTATAATAATATATCTATGAGAAAGAGAGTTCATTTTTATTTTTTCTATTTCCCATTTTATATTTATTATACCCTATATTTTTATTTTTGTCAACAGTTAAATTGGGAACTTTGCTAACACTTTATTGTGAAGTTAATAAAATAAAGGTATAATTATAAAAACTGGCGGGATAGCTCAGCGGTAGAGCAGTCGGCTCATACCCGGCGCGTCTGGGGTTCAAATCCCCATCCCGCCATTAATTTACAATTGTTTGTAAATATTGAAATGAACAAAAAGTTTATAGCAGATGGGATGTGTGGTGGACTTGCAAGGTGGTTAAGGTTGGTAGGTTATGATACTATTTATTTCAATACTTCAAAAAAAATAGAAATTGTTAGAGTTGCTCAGAAAGAAGGAAGAATAATTTTGACAAAGGACAAAAAACTAATTTTGCAATATCCAGAATTTACTTTTTATATAGAAGGAGAAAATACTCAGATGCAATTTAAGGAAGTTATTAAAAAATTTAATCTAATTATAGAAGAAGAAAACCTTTTTACAAGATGCTCACTCTGTAATACATCCCTTGAAAAAATTGATAAGGAAAAGGTTAAAAGGTTAGTACCTGAATTTGTATATAATAATAAAAATGAGTTTGCAATATGTAAGAAATGTAATAAAATTTATTGGGAGGGAGACCATTGCAAATATATAAGGGAAAGATTGAAAGAATTATAGTTCTATTTTTAATTTTTTTGTCATCCTCTATTTTCTCACAAAACTTTAAAGAAGCAACATTTTATAAAAAATTAAAAGATAATCTTGTGCAATGTTTTTTATGTCCAAAAAATTGTATTATCCCACCCGGTAAATATGGATTTTGCAGAGCAAGAAAAAATATAAATGGAACTTTATATTCAATGGGTTATTCAAATCCATGTTCTGTTGCAATTGACCCTATTGAAAAAAAACCATTCTTCCATTTTTTACCAAAAACAGAGACATTTTCAATTGCATCAAGTGGTTGTTCATTAAGATGTAAATTCTGCCAAAACTGGGAAATATCTCAATATTCTCCAGAAGAGACAACAAATATTTATTTACCACCTGAAAAAGTTGTTGAATATGCAATGAAATATAAATGTCCATCAATTGCTTATACTTATTCAGAACCAGTAAATTTTTATGAATATATGATTGATACAGCAAAAATAGCAAAAGAAAAAGGAATAAAAAATATAGTGCATACTGCTGGTTTTATAAATAAAGAACCTCTTGAAAAACTATGTAAATATATTGATGCAGTAAATGTTGATCTTAAAGGTTTCAATAATGAGTACTATAGAAATGTTTGTGAAGGAGAACTTAATGTAATTTTAAATACATTGAAAATATTGAAAGAAAATAATGTCTGGATAGAAATAACAAATTTAGTAATTCCAGGATATAATGATAAGTATGAGGAAATAAGAAATATGTGTCTATGGATAAAAAATAATCTTGGAGATTATATTCCATTACATTTTTCAAGATTTCATCCGATGTATTTAATGAGGCATATTCCTTCTACTCCTGTTGAGACTCTTGAAAAAGCAGTAAAAATTGCAAAAGAAGTTGGTTTGAAATATGTTTATATTGGAAATGTTGCTGGGTCCAATTATGAAAATACTTATTGTCCTAAATGTAGTAAACTATTAATAAGAAGATATGGTTTTTCTGTCCTTGAAAATAATATAGTTAATGGGAAATGTAAATTTTGTAAAGAAAAAATAGAAGGAATTTGGAAATGAAAAAAATTATTATTATATTTTTACTTTCTACCTTCTTATATGCAGAATATAGAAAACCAAGTTTTGCTGGCTCATTTTATCCTAATAAAAAAGAGCAGTTAAAATCAATGATTGAACAATTTTTTAAAGATGTAATTTATAAAGAGAAAATAGAAAAAGATAAAATAATTGGAGTTATTGCTCCTCATGCTGGTTATATTTATTCTGGAAGTGTTGCTTCTTACTCTTTTAAATTACTCCAAGGTGTTGACATAAGAATAGTTATTTTAATTGGAAGAAGTCATCATG
>JAMWCO010000024.1 GCA_023818785.1 Candidatus Omnitrophota bacterium | reverse complement strand
ATAAAATTTTCAACTTTTTCAATTATAAAATCTCTCTCTGATTGATTTGGGCTTTCTATCATATAAATACATTCTTTTATAATACTGCTAAGATATCTTGAACTTGTTTTTCTTATTTTTAAATCAATGTCATTTTTTTCCATATATACAAGATTTTTAATGTAATAATCATCAAATTTATCAAGATAATAAAAACTTTCAATAGAAGCATATCTAATCTCTTTATCAGAACTCTTTAGATATCTTTTAAGAATCTCTTTCGCCTTTTCTAAATTTACCTTCCCTATTTTTCCAAGTTCAATTATACCAAGTTTTTTATATTCAATATCAATTTCTTTATCTTCTATAAATCTTTCTAAAATAGGAATTAATAATGGATCTTTCAACATTTCAATTATATTTATTGCTTCATTTCTAACAATTAAAGATTGATCTATAAGACATCTAACTATATCAGGATAAGAAATAGGGTCTCTAAATTTCTCAAGTGCCCATAATGAGTATATTCTAACTTTCTCATTTTCATCTTTAAGTCCATTAATTAAACCTTCTATACCTTCCTTTTCTTTTAATCTAACAATAGTTTTTATTGCTTCAACCTTTACTTTAGTAGATGGTTCATTTAACAAACTTTCTATTTCTTCAATATTAGATGATTTAAATTTTTCAAGTACCCATAAAGACTTAATTTTTACTTCATCACTTTCATCTCCAAGTAGTTTAACTAAATAAGGTATACATCTTTTATCATTTGCGCTCTCAAACAAAGATATAGTCAATAATTTAATTCGTTCATCTCCATTAAAACATTCTTTTAAATTATCTTCACTCATTAATTTAAAATTAACTCTTGCCAAATTTTTCCACATTAAACTTTTTAATGATATTAAAATTGCCTCCTTTACTTTTATATTTTCATCTTTAAGATGTAAAACAAGTGGCTCAATAGAATTCTCATTTCCATACTTACCAATCCCTATAGCAGCATAATAACGAACCTGCCAATATGGGTCATCAAGATAAGAAATTAATGAATCAAGTATATCCCCTTCTCCAAATTTTACAAGCCCTTTAATCCCATATAACCTAACTTGCCAATAAGAATCTAAAAGTGCCTTTTTATAATAATCAACACAAGTAGAATCACCTATTTTGTAAAGAGTATAGGATGCTAAACTCCTTACTTCTTTGTCTTCATCATCTAATAAATTAGCAATTTCTCTTATATAAACTTTATTTTTTTTATCAAGGATTTTTTTTATAAACTCAATTTTTCCAGATTTTGTCCCAAATATTATAGAAGAAACTTCAGAAAATAAAAAAATATTCTGTATCAACAAAAAAATAATAAAAAACTTGAATAAATAATTATTTTTCATAGTAGTATTTAGGGAATCCAATATCTACTACTTTTATCTTTCCAGTATATTCAGGACCCTTATTTATAAAAAATCCTTTTTTTAAAAAACCCATACTTATTGTCAAATCACTTTTAATACATACTCCATAAATTTCTCCAGTATCAGCATCAAGTCCAGAAGGAATATCAATAGAAATCTTATAATTTTCTTTATCATTTATATACTCAATTATTTCCTTCATCTTTCCACCTATCTCATACTTTATCCCTATTCCTAAAATTGCATCAACAAAAATATAATTTCTATTTAACTCTAAATTAGATAATTTTAAATCATTTATAGAAATTATGTCAACTTTTAAATTTTCCAAGATTTTAAAATTAAAAAATGAAATATCTGTAAAATCTTCTGGATTCCCAAAATAAAAAACTTTAACATTTGCAAAATTATTGAATAAATACCTTGCAAGGACAAAACCATCTCCTCCATTATTCCCTTTCCCACAAAAAATTGAAAAATCCTTGTTTTTAATATTTTTAAACATTCTTTTTATAACATAAAATGATTCTCTACCTGCATTCTCCATTAAAATGAGATTACTAATTCCAAATTTTTCTACTGTTTCTTTTTCTATTCTCTGTATCTCTTCTCTACTTAAAACTAATCTTTTCATCTATGAAATCCTTTTTAGAAATTCTTTTGCAACCTTATCAATAGGACCTGCTCCAATTGTTAATATAACATCTCCTTTCCTTTTTATTTCACATAAATATTCTACTATCTCTTTGAAAGTTGGTAAATATATTGCTTCTTTACAATTTTTCCTTATTTTTTCTACAAGAATTTCTGCATTAACAAGTTTTTTTTCTATCAATGAATCCCTTACAAAATAAATATCAGGAACAACAACTTTATCTGCCAGAGAAAAAGAAGAAGCAAAATCTTTAAGTAAAAACCTTGTTCTACTATATTGATGTGGCTGAAAGACAACTATTAATCTTCTATTTGGAAATACTTGTTTTATACATTCTAATGTCGCTTTAATTTCTGTTGGATGGTGGCCATAATCATCTATTACAGTAATTCCATCTTTATTACCAAGAATTTCACATCTTCTATGAACTCCTTTAAAACTCTCTAATCCTTCTTTTATTTCTTCCCATAATAATCCAAGATAAATTCCAACTCCAATAGCAGCAAGAGAATTTAAAGTATTATGTTTTCCCCATAAATTTATTTTAATCTTACCTAATCTTTTTTCTTTATAATAACATTCAAACTCTGTCTCCATATTTCTTATTTTAAAATTTAATCCTTTTAAATCTCCCAATGTAAATCCATATGAAATTTTTTTAGTCTTAACCTCTTTTATAATATCATTAATATTTTTATCTTCAGCAAAGTAAATTAAAATGCCATTATGCTTAGTATTATTTATAAACTTGGAAAAAGCACTTTTTATATCCTCTATATCTTTATAATAGTCAAGATGGTCTTTTTCTATATTAGTAACAATTGAAATTTCTGGGAAATAATTTAAAAAAGACCTTTTATATTCACAACCTTCAACAATAAGAAATTCTCCATTGCCAACTCCAGAATTTCCCATATTTATAATTTCTCCTCCTATAAGAAAAGAAGGAGAAAAATGTAATCTTTTCAAAAGATTCACTATAAGTGCAGAGGTAGTTGTTTTGCCATGTGTTCCAGCAATAGTAATCCCTCTTTTCTCTCTCATTATCTCGCCTACTGCTTGTGGATAACTTAAAATTGGGATATTTAATTCTTTTGCTTTTTTATATTCTGGATTATCAGGTAAAATTGCTTGAGAATGAATAACAAGATTTATATCCTCTTTTATATTTTCTTCTTTTTGTCCTAAATATACTTTAATCCCTTTTTTTTTCAATTTCTTTATAATATTTGAATAATTATTATCTGAACCTGAAACTTTCTTCCCCATATGAACTAATATTTTTGCAAGTCCACTTACTCCAATACCACCTATCCCTATAAGATGAACTCTTGTTGCATTTTTTATATAATTTACTGAATTCATATTTTCCATTTTTCACATAATTTAAAAAGAATTTCTTCTATCTTCCCTTTATCTGAAAGTTTAATTTTTTTTAAGTTTTCTTTAATATTTAAACTTTTTTTTAAAAATTCTTCAAATAAAAAAGCAAAATTATTTTTATTAATCTCTCTTTGTTCAACTAAAAAAACACACCCTTTCTCACTTAAATATTCAGCATTTTTCTTTTGATGTCCACTTGCAAATGGATAAGGTATTAAAAAGGCAGGTATTTCTTTTTCAATTATTTCAACAATTGTACCTGCTCCTGCTCTACAAATTATATAGTCAGATATAGAATACAACTTATTCATCTCATAAAAAAAATCATAAACATTACCATTAATATTTTTTTCTTTAAAATTTCTTTCTACAAAATCTTTATCTTTACCTGCAATATGTATAAATTGAAAGTTTTTACTTTTAAGATATTCAAGATTATCAACAATTAATTTATTTATAAAAGTTGCTCCTTGACTTCCACCAACAATTAAAAGTGTTTTTGTATTATCTAATCCCAATTCTTTTCTTATTTCCTCCTTAGAGTACGATTTATAAAATTCAGAGATTAGAGGAAACCCTGTCAAAATACATTTTTTTTTAGGCAATCCTTTACAATTTGGAAATGTTAAAAAAATATAATTTACAAAAGGTGATAAAATTTTAGTTGTCTTGCTTGGAATATAATTTTGTTCATGAATTACAACTTTTTTATTTAAAATTTTCGCCCCTAAAATAAATGGCACACAAACATAACTTCCTGTTCCTATAATAAGTTTTGGTTTTTCTTTAATAAAAATTAAGAAAGAATATATAGTTAAAATAAAAAATTTAAAAATTGAAAAAATAAAATTTTTTTTTGTAATTTTTACAATAGGAATGATTTTATATTTAAAATTTTTATTTTCCAAATGTTTAATTATATATTCTCTATTTGGAACAAAAAAAAGTATCTCAAAAGTTTCTTTTAATTTCTCTCCTATGGCTAACCCAGGAAAAAAATGACCACCTGTTGGACCTGTAATAATAACAATTCTCTTCATAATATTCATTTTATCATAAAAATGGTAAAATCTATTTTGAAATGAAAAAAAAGGCAATAGGACTTATTTCAGGAGGGTTAGATAGTATTCTTGCTTTACAAATAGTAAAAGAACAAAATTTTGAAATTATTGGTATCTTTATAAAAACACCATTTTTATCCAATTTTGGTGAAGATACAATAAAAAATTTACAAAAAGTATCTTATGAAATGGATTTTAAATTTTTAGTAATTGATATTAAAGAGGATTATATTGAAATTGTAAAAAATCCTGAATTTGGCTATGGGAAAAATCTAAATCCTTGTATTGATTGTCATATTTATATGCTGAAAGAAGCAAAAAAAATTATGGAAATAGAAAATGCCTTATTTGTTTTTACAGGAGAAGTTTTAGATCAAAGAGGTAAATCTCAAAATTTAAATGCTTTAAAAATAATAGAAGAAAAATCATCCTTAAAAGGGAGATTATTAAGACCTTTAACTGCTTTAAACTTACCACCAACAGAAGTTGAAAAGAATGGTATTATTGATAGAAATTTATTACTTGGAATAAAAGGGAAAGATAGGAAATTACAACTTTATCTTGCTGAGAAAAAGAATTTAAAATATTACCAAACACCTTCTGGAGGTTGTCTTCTAACAGATCCCTCTTTTTGCAATAGATTAAATGATTTATTTAAAAATTCTGAAAATATAAATTTAAATGATTGTTATATTCTGCAGATTGGTAGACACTTCAGAATTTCTCCAGATACAAAATTGATTATAACAAGAGACCAAATAGAGACAAAAAAAATAATAAATTTCTGTAACAAGGATGATTTTATAATAATTGGTGAAAAAAATAATGATATTATAGGTATTGTAAAAGGTAGAATTTATGATTTAATTTTTGAAATTTTTGGAGCATATTTAAAAACAAATAGTGATGTAGTTATAGTTAAAAATCTAAATGGTGAAATATTAGAAAAAAGGATTGCTCAAAAGATGAATAAACTTAACTTTCACAAATATTTAATATGAAAGAAAGATTTTATAGAAGTTTAATAGAGAATAAAAATTTTATAAAATTTGAAGTAAGAGTTGAAGAAACAGACCTTTTAATTATGAGTAAAAAAAACTTAAAAAAAGAGATTAAAAAAGAAGTTATAAAACAAAGAGAAATACTTAAAAATTATATTAAAGAAAATCCTGAATTTCTATATTCTTTTGGACCTATCCTTATTGAAACAGACCAAGAAATTATAAAATTAATGTCTGAAAGTTCTTTATTAACAAAAACTGGCCCTATGGCTTCAGTAGCAGGTGCTATTGCAGAAATAATAGGAAAGAAGTTTTTAAGATATTCAGATGAAATAATTATTGAAAATGGAGGGGATATATTTGCTAAAATTGATAATGATTTTAAAGTCGCTATATTTGCTGGAAAATCTCCTTTTTCAATGAAAATAGGTATTAAATTGAAAAAAAGGGAAAATCCTTATGGAATATGTACTTCAAGTGGAACCGTTGGACATTCAATTAGTCTTGGAAATGCAGATGCAGTTACAGTTGTATCATCATCTTCTACCTTAGCAGATGGTAGTGCAACATATTTTGGGAATTTAGTGAAAGATAAAATTAACTATGAACTTATAATTTCTGAATTGAAGAACTTCCCTTTTATTGAAGGGATTGTAATTATAAAGAATGAGGAAATTTTTGTATGGGGAGATTTAGAAATTATTTCTTTAACTGGTTAATAAAAAAAAGGACAACTTTTGGATGGATATTTTTTATCATTATTGCAATATTTGGAAAAGGAAATTTAAGAAATATAATTTTTGGTTTACCTTTTATAATTGTTGGAGAATTTTTTAGATTTTTATCTTCAGGTATTATAAAAAAAAATGAGATTTTAACAAAAGAAGGACTTTATTCATTATGTAGAAATCCTTTATATTTTGGTAGTTTTCTTGTATCTTTTGGTTTTGCTATTTCCTCTTGCAGTTTATTTGTATGGGCATATTTTATAATATTTTTCCCTTTAATTTATATACCAACAATAAAAAATGAAGAGATATTTCTGGAAAATAAATTTGGAGAAGAATTTAAAAAATATAAAAAAGAGGTCCCTTCATTTTTCCCTGTTTTTAAGAAAGTAAATATTTTTAAAGGATTCTCATTAAAAAAATTTAAAGAAAATCAAGAAATAATTAATATTTTTGGAATTTTAACATTGATAGGAATTTTATTAGTAAAATCCTATTATGAACTTTAAAATTATAAGAATATAACTTACACTAACAGCAACTAAATTTGGCAAAAACATCAATTTAATCCATTTTCCCCAACCAATTTTAATTCCTTGATTTTCAAGGAAACTATAAGCAATAACATTTGCACTTGCTCCAATAGGAGTAAAATTCCCTCCCATATCAAGACCTAAACTGGAACTCCAGATAAGTATTGTAAATCTATAAGGAATAGATTTTGAAATATGTTTAATAAGATATCCAATAGTCATTGCTTCAGGAACATTATCAATAAAAGCACTTGTCCCAACAGAAAACCAGAATAAAATAGTACTTATCTTATATCCATTTTGTGAAAAATCTTTAAGAGAAAATGCAATTTTTTTTATCAATTCTGTTTTTTCAAGAGAACCAACAACTACAAAAAGAGAAATGAAAAATAAAAGTGTTTCAATATCTATTTCTTTTAAAATATTTTTCATTTTCTCATGGGAACCTTTTAAAGAAAGAATAATTATCGCTGGTAAAATACTACAAATTCCAATATTGAATTGGAAAAATTTTTTTATAAAATCTCTAAAAATTAAAAGAAAAACAGTTCCAAAAAGTCCATAAATTCCATATCTTGCAAGCATCTTATCTTCAATTGCTTCTTCAGGTTTTATATCTTCAAACTTTTTTTTATCTATTCTATTTTTGCTTTCAACAAGTTGTTTTTCATTCATTTTATAAAAAACAAAAATAGCAGATAGTCCAGAAATAAGTCCTATTAAATAATTATGAATAAAAAAATTAGTAAAACCTAATTTAAACATTGAACCCAAAATCACATTTGGAGGGTCTCCCATTAAAGTCCCTGCTCCACCAATATTTGCAAGGCATACTTCAGCAATTATCAAAGGAATAAAATTAATTTTAATTATTCTACATAATGTATATGTTAAAGGAGTTAAAAATGTCAAAACAGTTATTGAATCAATAAAACCAGATAAAAACCAGGAAAGGAAAGGAAAAAATAAAAAAATTTTTATAGGGTCATAATCAAATCTTTTAATAATTTTTAAAGATAAATAATTGAAAAAACCAGAAATCTCAGTAATTTTAACAACCAAAAATATACCAAAAAGAAAAGAAATTGTATCCCAATCAATATAACTTTGGATTTCATTAAAATCATAAACTTTAAGTAAAATTAATAAAAGGACACTCGCAAGAGAAACATAGACCTTTGGAGTTTTTTCAATTACTATAAAAAAATAAGTTCCAATAAAAATAATTAAACTTATTATTGCTTTAATATTCATTATTTAACATCTAAATGCACGTAAAATTCTATTTCTTGTTATAAAACCAACTGGCTGATTTCTTTCATTTACAACAACTAAACGATTAATTTTATTTTTTCTCATCAATACCAATGCTTTCATAACCGATTCATTCTCATTTATTTTTATCACTTCTTTATTCATAACATCTTCTGCAACAAGTAATGAACTAATACACTCAATTGTCATAACAATTTCTGAAAATGCATCTGCAAAAAATGGAAATTTTTCAAGTAATTCTACATCTTTTTTAGATAAAATCAAATTTTCAAGAATATCATCAATACTTACAATTCCTACAAGTTCATTATTTTCCTCAACAACAGGAATTATATTATAATGTGTTGTAGAAAAAATATTAAGAATTTCATTAATAGAAACTTTCTTATTCACAATTGGAATCTCTCTATCCATATAATCTTTAACTTTTTTCATAATTTCCCTTTTTGAAATTTTAGTATATAATATATAAACAAATTTGACAATATTTTTTTTTTTATTAAAATAAAAACGAAAAAGGAGTAAAATGGAAATAAGTTTAAAAGAATTGCTTGAGGCTGGTGTATATTTTGGACATCCAACAAGACAGTTTGACCCAAGGATTAAGCCTTATCTTTATGGAAAAAGGCAAGGAATATATATAATTGATATTGAAAAAACTATTGAGAAAATCAAAGAAAGCGGTGAATTCTTAAAAAAGATTGTTTCACAAAATAAAAAAATTTTATTTGTTGGGACAAAAAAACAAGCACAAACTGTTATAAAGGAAATTGCTGAAAAATGTAATATGCCATATGTTAATTATAGATGGATTGGTGGTACTTTAACAAACTTTAAAGAAATAAGAAAAAGGATAAACCGACTTGAAGAAATAGAAATGCTTGAAAATTCAGGCAAAATAAATCTTTACACAAAAAAGGAAATACTTATTATTCAAAAAGAAAAAGAAGATTTAAAAAGAAAATTTGAAGGAATAAGAATAATGACTGAATATCCTGGGGCAGTTGTAGTAGTTGATGTTAAAAGAGAAATAAATGCTATAAAAGAGAGTAAAAAAGTTAATATTCCAATAGTTGGAATAGTTGATACAAATGGAAATCCTGAAATTGTTGATTATCCAATACCTGCAAATGATGATGGATTAAAATCAATTCAGACTATTTTATTAAAACTGGCTGACTATATAATTGAAGGATTAAAAGAAACAGAATTTATACCAGAAACAATAGAAAAGAAAAAAAATGAAGAAAACTATGAATAAAGGAGAAAGTATGAAGTTAGATACCTCAAAAATTAAAGAGTTAAGAGAAAAAACAGGTTTAAGTGTAATGGAATGCAAAAAAGCACTTGAAGAAGCAAATGAAGATATAGAAAAAGCACTTGAAATTTTAAAGAAAAAGGGGCTTGAAATCTCTGAAAAAAAAGAAAAAAAAGAAGTAAGGGAAGGGAAAATAGGAGCATATGTTCATACAAATGGTAAAATAGGAGTATTAGTTGAAGTAAATTGTGAATCTGATTTTGTTGCCAGAAATAATGAGTTTGAAGAACTTATTAAAAACTTATGTTTACAAATTGCAGCAATGAAACCAAGATGGATAGATATTGATTCTGTTCCGCAAGAGATAATAAAAGACAAAATTAATGAATTTAAAGAAATTTTTAAAGATAAACCTGAAAATGTTATTGAAAAAATAATTGAAGGTAAATTAAATGATTTTTATAAAGAAAATGTACTTTTAAAACAAAATTTTATAAGAGATGAAAGTATTACAATTGAAGAATATATAAAATCAAAAATAGCAAAACTTGGAGAAAATATAAAAATAAAAAGATTTGCAAGATTTGAAATAGGAGAGTAAAATAATAAAAAAATTTAAAAATAAAAAAGAGGAGGACTAAATGGACTTTGAAGTAGGATATATGTTGGCGCTTATAATAGTTGGGATTAGTTTTTTGGGGTTCTTTCTATCAATGATGATTGACGAAGTTAATAGGAAAAAGTCAATTGTGATTTTTATTTTATCTTTAATTCTTTTTGGATTAGGAGTTTACTATTATTATGTGGTTGGATTATGGCAAAGAGAAAAAGGTGGTCATTCAGTCAATAAACTTAACTATTATTTATATTTATATAGACCGGCTCCAGAGACAGAAATTCCAATATTGCCTTTTCAACCAGAAAATAAATAATTGTAGTTAATGAAAAAAATATTTGTATTCCTTTTTTTTCAAATTCTTATTTGCTTTGCCCAACAAGAGAGTGTTACTTATCTAATTGATTTTGCCTCTGTAAAAGTATATAAAAATTATAATAAAGAAACATTAATACATCAGAAAATAAAAATTGAAAGTGAAAAAGGTAAAAAATTCGCTCATTTACAAATTCCTTTTGATTCAGATAGAGAAAAAATAATATTTATTGATGGTTATACAATTACACCTTCTGGGAAAAAAATTAAAATTACAAAAGATGATATAAAAATAGTTACTCCTGCTGAATTTACAGAATATTCTTCTCTTTATCCTGGTTATAAAGTAATAAGTATAAACTTCCCAGGAGTTGAAGTCGGAAGTATTATTGAATATAAATATAAAATTTTTACTTATAAACCTTTAATTGAAAATCATTTTTGGGATGGTTTTTATTTCCAATCAACAGAGCCATTTCTTTTATCAAGATATGAATTGAAAATTCCTAAAAATTTTAAAATTCAAATATATGAAAAAGATATTAAATTGATGGAGAAAAAAGATAAATTTGGATATACTACTTACATCTGGGAAAAGAAAGATATGCCAGGAATAATAGAAGAAATTTTGATGCCTCCATTAAATGAAATTGTTCCAAAAGTTTATATATCAACTTTTAAGTCATGGGAAGAAATTGGAAAATGGTTTTATACAATTTCTAAAAATGAAAAAAGTAAAAATAATATTTTAAAAGAAGCAACAAATGAGATATTGAAAAATAAAAAAACAGAAGAAGAAAAAATCATTACTCTTTATAATTATGTTTCTACAAATATAAGATATGTTGGACTTGAAATGGGAATACATGGATATAAACCCCATAAACCAGAAGAAGTTTTTAAAGTAAAATATGGAGATTGCAAAGATAAAGCAAATCTTTTAAAAAAAATGCTTGAGATAGCAGGAGTTAAATCATATATTGCACTTGTAAATACAGAAAATAAGATAGAAAAGGAAATTCCTCTCCCTGGACAATTTAATCATGCAATAATTGCTATTCCAAAAGAAAAATCATATATATTTCTTGACCCAACTACAGAAGTAATGAGATATCCAAATATCCCTTCTTATGAACAAGGGAAACTATCTCTTGTATGTGGAGAGAAATCAGAACTTGTAGAAATCCCAATTTCTCCTCCAGAAAGAAATTTAAGAAAAAGAATTATCAACGCCTTTATAGATAAAAATGGTAATTTAAATGGAGAAGTAACTATAATCCCAGATGGTATTTTTGAAGGAAGTTTGAGAAATTCTTTAAGATATTTAAAACAAATTGAAAGGGAAAGGAATCTATTAAAAGAATTAAATTCAATATTACCTGGGACAAAACTGGTTTCTTTTGAAATTATAGGTCTTGAATCCCTTGAGAACCAACTCATTGAAAGATATAAATTTTATACTGAAGGATATGGAATAAAAGTTTCAAATAAAATTATATTTCAACCATCTCTCATTGACAAATTAACAGACCTTTCAATTGTGTCTCTTGAACACCGTATATATCCTTTAAGAATAGGTTATAATTTTAGAAAAGAAGAAAATATAGAATATAAAATAGAAGAAAATATAGAAATTGAAACAATACCTCCAGAAATAGAAATTAAAGATGATTTTGGTAGTTTTTTAACCAAAATAGAAAAAACAGAATCTGGTTTTAAGTATAAAAGAATAATGGAAATAAACAAACTTGAAATTTCACCTGAACAATATAAAAAATTTAAAGAATTCTATAAGAAAATTGCTTCTTATGACAGATTACCAATTATTTTAAATATAAAAGATTAAAAATTCTATTTTATTTTCAACTTTTTTGATGGTTTAAATATTAATTTTATTCTTTCTGGAATAATAACTTCTTCACCTGTCTTTGGATTTCTTGCTTTTTTTGATTTGAGTTTTTTAAAATAAAAAACTCCGAAATTTCTTAATTCAACCCTCTCTTTATTTTCAAAACAATCAAATAAAATTATAAGAAAATCATCTATTACTTTTTTTACAATCACTTTATTTAAACCACTCTTTTCTGAAATCTTCTCAATTATATCTTTTTTTATCATAATTTTATATGTGCCGGAGGAGGGAGTTGAACCCTCACGGAGTTTATAGCTCCACCGGATTTTGAGTCCGGCGCGTCTGCCAATTCCACCACTCCGGCTTTTATTATATTTTAAGAACTCAATTTTAAAGGAATTTTAGGTTTAACTTCTATATTTTCAACATACTTAGGCAACTCTTTTTCAACAAAAATTTTCCTTAAATTTTCCACTGTAACTTCTCCCATATTCTTTATTGCTTCATAAGTATATCTTCCAAGATGAGGGATAATAACAACATTTTTAAATTTTAAAAGTGGATTTTCTTTAACTATCTGTGTTATTTCAATAGCATCTTCTACGTAACCTCCTATTTTCTCTGACTTCAGATATTTTATTAAAGATTTCTCATCAATCAAATCTTTATTTGAAGTATTAACAATAATTACGCCTTCTTTCATAATTGAAAATTCTTCCTCTTTTATCATATGATAAGTTTTTTCATTTAAAGGACAATGAAAAGTTATAATATCAGAAATTTTATATAATTCTTTTAATTCAATTGGGATAGCCCCTCTTTTTTTTATTTCATCTTCAGAAAGTAAAGGGTCATTAGCATAAACTTTCATACCAAAACCATTTTTTAAAATTTCACAAACTCTTGTTCCAACATTCCCTAATCCTATAATTCCTACATTTTTTTCTTTCAACTCTATACCAACCAATTCTATTCTTTTTCCCCATATCTCATTTTTCATAAACTCATAATTTTGATTTAATTTTCTTGCCATCATTATTATTAAACCAACAGTATACTCAGCCATTGATTCTCTCTGAATTTCAAGAGGGAATCTACAAACAATTATTCCAAATTCTGTTGCTGCTTTTAAATCTAAATTTGAATCAGCAATACCATGTCTTGTTATAACTACCAATTTTTTCAAATTTTTTAATATATTTCTATTATATAAAGGTGAAAGCCCTATTATTAAACCATCAAAATCAGAAAGTGTATTTATTATTTTCTTCTCAGATACATCCGCAGGAAAATTTATTCTTTCTACTTCACTAAATTGTTCAAGTTTTTTTACATGTTCAGGATAAATAATTCCAAAACTTGTTGAATTTACAATACCAATTTTATATTTCATTTCTCCAAATCCTTATAAAGTTTATCTATATCTGGTATATAACCATCCTTTCTTCTATATAATACCTCTCCTGCATTTTTAACAACTAAAATTCCTTCTTTTTCTTCATAATCTTCTATTTTAATTTTTTTATAATCTATATACCCTAAATTTATTTTTTTGCAAATATTTTCAGGAATAGATGTCGCAAGAATTACTTCAATCCGTGGCTTTTCAATTCCTTCAATATAGGTTCCTATCCCTTTCACATGAGTAGAATGAGCAAGAATACACCCAGGTAACTCCTTAAATTTATTCCATTGTTTTAAAAAATAATCTCTTGTGTGATATCCAACCTCTAAAAGATATTTTCCATGTGTATATGAAATCTCTTTTACATGTGGAGCATAAATTATTAATCTTCCACCATCATTGACTACTGGCTCAAGTTTATACATACACTTTCCAGCTGTCCATATGTCCTCATACATTTCCGGTGCAATAGAAATAACTAAATCATAAGATTTATCTACATATTCTATATTAATTTGGCTTGATAAATCTGCTGCCTTTTCCCATGCCTCTACTCCACCAATAAAAAGTCCATAAACCT